>SLGQ01000314.1 GCA_007136595.1 Candidatus Sumerlaeota bacterium
ATGTATTTTGCAAGCACTTCTTTACCAGATCCACTGTCACCGGTAATAAGAACCGTGCTGTCAGTAGGAGCAATTTTTGAAGCGGCTGCAAGAATGTTTTTCATCACTGTGCTTTCAAATACCATATCCCCTGTATCGGACAAACCGTCATTCCCGGCACTTTGCTTTTCCTTAGCTTTTTTAGACGGGACGGCAGATTTTTTATTATCAAGATAATTTTTCATGCATTTAGAGACAATATCCCTTATCTCTGCCATGTTAAAAGGTTTGCTGACATAGTCAACAGCTCCCAGCTCCAGAGATTTTATTGCCTGTTCAGTTGATGCATAAGCGGTTATAACGACAACCTGTGAATCGGGAGTGCGAATCCTGAACTCATTTAACAGATCTATTCCGTCAATTGCTTCAGGCATGTTGTAGTCCATCAGAATAACACCGTATTTGTTGTCAGATATCAGATCCAGTGCTTTCTGTCCGTTTTCTGCAACACTCACGGAATACCCTTCCTTCTTCAGAAGTATCTCAAGATACTGACGCATACTTAATTCATCATCAACAACAAGAATTCTCCTGTCATTCATCACTTCCCTCCAAATAAGGAACAAGTTCAACAATGACTCTCGCCCCTTTTTCTGTATTAAAAGCTGTCACCTTCCCGCCAAATTTAGTTACAATTCTGTAAACTTGTGCCAAACCAAGCCCGGTTCCCCTTTTTTTTGTAGAAAAGAAGGGATCGAAAATTCTGTCAAGATTTTTCTCTATGAACCCTTTCCCCTCATCATCAAAATAGACCTCTATTTTCTTTGGGGAAACTTTAGTATAGATATTGATCTTCCCCTTTTCATCCATGGCTTCACTGCTGTTAATAATGATGTTCCAGAACACTTCTTTTAATCTGTCCGGATCAACAAAAAGAGCAATATCATCAATTTTTGTATCTATGGTAACATTTTTGTTTGTCATTGAAAAAAGTGTTACAACATCTTCCAGGATCGGTTTTAAAGAACATTCTTCAAAGTTGTATTTCAGTTCTTCTGTATATTTAAAAAGAGAATCCAGCAACATTTTTACTCTCTGCCCTTCCCTTTTTACAATTTTTACCAGTTGTTCCCCTTCGTTATCACCGCTCGATATTTCACTGAACATAAGCTCACTTGCTCCGACCAGACTGGTAAGAGGATTCTTTATTTCATGGGCAATTGAAGCGGTAAGTCTTCCAATTGCCGCCATTCTTTCCTGGCGCTCGGCTTCTTCTTCTTTTTTTCTGATACTTGTAACATCTGAAAATATTATAACTTTCTGGGAATCAATGTACGGCATTACTGTAAAACTGAACCAGAGATCACCTATCTTTCTTTCAGACCATTTCCCGCTGGCTGAAGGATCGGATGTCATTGTCCCTATAACATTGTCCAATATTTTGCTGAACTGTTCCGCATGCTTATTGTAGTAAAGTTTTTCAAAATTTTCCCCGAGGATTACTACACCCATATTAATGTTTGAGAATATTGAGAAAAAATGTCTCCGAAGTTCTTTGTTTTTGTGTGCACTTTCAACAAGATTTTTACTTGCCCTCTGAAAACCTTTTGAAATTCTGCTCGCAATAAAACCTGTGAAAGAAAAAAACAAAAGATAGGTGAACAATCTCGAAAAATATGTTTCCCACTTTGCTGCATAAAGCTCTACAAGTTCGGTACTTATCAAGGGAAGAAGAGACATTTTCACAACTATACCCTGAGAAAGCAAGAGTACGAAAGCAAAAAGAGTTGCAAAAATAGCCCCTTTTTCTTTTAAAAGTATCCCCGCATAAACAATATTGATTATAATGACATACAAATACGGCGATTCGATACCGCCAGAAAGATAGCTTACTATTACCCAGAAAAATATTTCAACTGAAAATTGAATATATGCGAACAGTTGCAAATATTTTGCTGTTAAACTGCCATTGATCACAAGCGAGACTATGTTAAATACAACAATTATGAATGATGCTGAAAGAAAAACCTTGTTGGCAAAAGAAAACATATCTGTGTTTTCGCGGATATAAGGAAAAAGGAAGAAAGAAAAAACAACGGTAAAAACGAAGAAAAACCTAATGATGAAATAAGAATAAAGGTGACTTCTGAAATCTTCAGTAAAAAGAGGGTTCATCCAACAGCCTGACCCATGCTGAATATCGGCAGATACATTGCAACCATCATCGTTCCGACAATACCGCCTATGAAAATCATCATCAACGGCTCGATCATCGAAGTAAGTCCGTCAATTGCAACATCAACTTCCTCTTCATAAAAGTCTGCTATCTTGTTAAGCATCGTATCCATTGCACCGGTTGCTTCTCCAACCCCTATCATCTGAACGACCATTGAGGGGAAAACATTGGCATCGGTAAGCGGAGTTGTCATGTCATTACCTTCCATAACTTTTTCCCTTACAAAAACGATCGCTTTTTCAATAACCAGATTACCCGCGGTCCTCGAAACAACTTCAAGTCCGTCAACCAGAGGAACACCTGAACTTACAAGCGTTCCGAGAGTTCTTGTAAATCTTGCAACTGCCGATTTTTTGATAAGATCCCCAACTATGGGTGCCTGCAATGCAAATTTGTGAACATTAAATCGGAACTGCCTGTTTTTCATGCCGAATTTAAATCCGAAAACAGCTCCGACAAGAGCTACAATAATTAAAAGTATATTGTCCTGTGTCCATTCACTCATATCAACGACCATCTGTGTCAGACCGGGCAATGCCTGCCCCTGCGACATGAACATTTCAGCAAATGTTGGAACGACCCAGTAAAGAAGAACAATGGTAATACCTATGGTTGCAATGAGAACTATTGCGGGATATTTCATCGCACTTTTGATCTTTGCATTTATTGCAGCATTTTTTTCAAGGAAAATGGCAAGTCTGTCAAGAATGGTATCAAGAATACCACCCACCTCACCTGCGGCAACAAGGTTGACATAGAGATCTGTATAGACTTTGGGGTGATCTTTAAGGGCATCGCTTAAAGATTTTCCTTCTTCAACTGCATTTTTCACTTTTCTTATGACACTTCTGAAATAGGGTGATTCAGCATTTGCAGCAAGAATTTCAAGACCTTGAATAATGGAAAGACCGGCGTTTATCATAGTGGCGAACTGTCTGGTAAAAATTACCAGCTCTTTGTGTTTCATTCCTCCGCCGCCGAGTTCGATCCTTGTCCAGTCTTTTGCTATGGAATCTGCTCTGACACCCATTGCCAAAAGAGCCTGACGGGCACCTCTTTCATCATCGGCATCAATGGAGCCTTTCACAGTTTCACCTTTTTTGTTTGTTCCGGTGTACTTGTAAAACGGCATTATTTCCTCCCTTTTTCATTTGACTTAGCCATGATCGAAGCAAACTCATCGTGGTTTGTAACTCTCATTTGCGCTTCAGTCATATCAATAATATCATTTTTTACCAGCCTGGCAAGGTCCTGTGTCATCGTCTGCATGCTGTGACCTTTCTGCCCTGACTGCATGACCGAATATATCTGTTGAAGTTTTTCTTCTCTGATAAGGTTTCTTACCGCGGCATTCGGGATCAGCACTTCACATGCGACTGTTCTTCCGCCACCATATTTTTTGGGAACAAGCTGCTGGGCAACAATTCCCTGAAGAACAAAACTGAGCTGTGCACGAACCTGAGACTGCTGATTCATCGGGAACATGTCTATGATGCGGTTGATCGTTTCAATTGCACTGTTTGTGTGGAGTGTAGCAAGGGCAAGGTGTCCCGTTTCTGAAACACTGAGTGCCGTTGACATGGTTTCAAGATCCCTGATCTCACCTATGAGAACAATGTCCGGATCCTGTCTCAGGACAACTCTGAGAGCCGCTGCAAATGAACTGGTATCCGCACCAACTTCCCTCTGATTCACAATGCAGTTCTTGTGGCTGTGTATATATTCTATCGGATCTTCGATCGTTACTATGTGTCCTTTCCTGTCCCTGTTAATATAGTCAAGGATAGAAGCCAGAGTGGTTGATTTTCCACTTCCGGTAGGTCCGGTAACAAGGATCAGTCCGTTAGGCTTTTTTGCCAGATCTTCAACAATAGGGGGCAAACCTAACTGTCTGAAATCAAGGATCTTATATGGAATAACACGGACGGCACACGATATTGCACCTCTCTGGAGGAAGATATTGGCTCTGAAACGGCTGAGATTTTTAACCCCGAAACTTAAATCAAGTTCATTTTTTTCTTCAAACTGTTTTTTCTGTTTTTCTGTAAGAATGCTATATGCAAGCCTCTTTGTATCCGTAGGAGAAAGGGGGGGAACATTAACAGGTCTAAGTGAACCGTCAATCCTTAGTTGAGGAGGACTGCCGCTTGTACAGTGGAGGTCGGAAGCATTCTGTTCGATCATAAGGGTAAGTAAATCCTGCAAAGAAAGCTGAGTGTTTTCTGACATTTTTCACCTCAATGTTTAATCATCAGGAGCTGTGTTTCTCAATACTTCGGCTATTGTTGTAATCCCTTCCAGCAATCGCCTGTTGGCACTTCTTCTCATTGTTGACATTCCAAGCTGGATCGCAAGTTCTTTAAGTTCCATTGAACTGGCACCATTAAGAATGGCTTCTTTTATGGTATCGTTCATTGTCATTACTTCATAGAAAGCTATTCGACCTTTATATCCGGTGCCGTTACATATTTCGCAACCTTTACCTTCATATATCTGATAACCGTCGGCTATATCGCTCTCTTTTATTCCAAGTTTTAAAAGTTCATCTTCTGAAACTTCAATAGGTTCCTTGCATTTTGTACATATCCTTCTTCCAAGTCTCTGTGCCATAACAATATTGACGGAAGATGTGACAAGAAAACTTTCTATCCCCATGTTCATAAGTCGTGTTATTGTTGAGGGGGCATCGTTGGTGTGAAGAGTACTCAAAACCATGTGACCGGTAAGAGCCGCTTTGACCGCGATCTCACCTGTCTCAAAGTCTCTGATCTCACCAACCATTATTATGTCGGGATCCTGACGAAGGAAAGATCTCAGAGCCGCTGCAAAATTCAGTCCTATCTGATCCCGGATAGGAACCTGATTAATTCCTTCGAGGTTGAACTCTACAGGGTCTTCGGCAGTACAAATATTAACAGCATCATTATTAAGTTCAAAAAGAGCTGAGTAAAGTGTAACCGTCTTACCTGAACCGGTGGGACCGGTAACAAGACACATTCCGTAAGGTTTGTGTATTGCTTCTTTAAAAGGGACAAGCTGTTCTTCGAAGAAACCGAGCTTGGTCATGTCAAGCTGGAGGTTACTTTTATCAAGAAGTCGGAGAACCACTTTTTCTCCGAAGATCACAGGACATACAGAAACACGGAAATCTATCGCTTCATCTCTTCCCACCTTGATTTTTATACGACCGTCCTGAGGCACTCTTTTTTCAGCAATATCAAGGTTTGACATAACTTTGAAACGGGCAATGATAGCATCCATCATATGTCTGGGAGGATGAAGGGTATCATAAAGAACACCGTCCATTCTGAGCCTTATCCTGAAACTTTTTTCATAAGGTTCAACATGGATGTCGGATGCTTTCTTTTTTATGGCATCAAGAAGTATCATGTTAACAAGTCTGACAACAGGAGCATCACTTGAGTCTCTAATGGTTTCCTCAATGTTGTCCCCTTCTTCAAATTCCATTTCGTTGATTTGCAGCGTATCAACTTCATTAAGAAGATCTTCCATGTCAAATGCAAGTTCACCTAAAACGGATCCGCTTTTTTTATCTGCAGCCCCGTAATACTTCGTGATCGCATCATCAATGTCAGACGCTGAAGCTACAACAACTTCAACATTGTAGTCTGTAAGAAACTTTATATCATCCTGAGCATTCATATTTGAGGGGTCGGTCATGGCAACAGTCAAAGTATTTCCTATTCTTGATATAGGAACCACTTTGTACCTGTTAACGATCTGGCTTGAAAGGATCGTTACAACCTCAGGGTCAATATCAAGTTCACTCAACTCAATTTTAGGAACATTGTACTGTTCGCTTAGAATATCTACAAGCTGACCTTCATCAAGTCTGTTATCCCTGAACAGAATGTCTTTAATACTTTCACCGGTTTCTGCTGAAAGATCCTCAAGCTGTTTAAGCTCAGGAAGGGAGATGATACCCCTCCTTATCAGCATACCTGTCAATTGTCTGTTATTCAATATTTTCTCTCCATAATAGAACACCCGTTTTCAAAGCACACAACAGTATATTTATTAGCAACATAACAGTCAAGAAATCATGCAACTATTCCTGTTTTTTTATTTTTCTTAAATCGAGCTTCTTTTTCAACCATTCACTGCACAAAGCAAAAAGTTTTGAAAAAGTGCTCTCTTTCTCAACTCCGGGATCAAATCTTAACTTCTCATGGAGAGTGGACATCAGATATAACTCATCTTTTTCTTTATCTTCAAGGGTAACACCCACTCTTTCACTCCATGTTCTTATGCTTTCGTTATCAAATTTTTCAAAACCCTTTTTTTCATATTTGTCAATAAACCTGTATAAGGGCGAATCCATCCCCTGAATTTCAATAACTTTTCTTTTTTCTCCGCTATTTTTTTCAACTTTCTTTTTTCTGACATATATTTTAACCATCATGAATATGGTAAGAAGTGTCGCAATCGCTATAAGAAGTTGATTAAATTCCTCGTTTTTAGTCCTCCTGAAGTGTTCGTACTCAATTCTTATCCAGGAAAGAAAGTCTTTTGCCGGCTCAAGAAAAGATCGTCTTTCTCTATCAACTTCATACCATATTGAAGGGGTGGTATCTATGGTCATCCACTCTCCGTTAACCCACGCTGTAACCCATGCATGGGCATCTCTTTTCCTTACAACAAATCTTTTTTCAAGCGCACTGTATTCAGAAACTGAAAAACCTGTGCTGTATCTTGCGGGAATCCCTACCGCTCTCAGGATAAGTACTGTGGCTGTTGCAAAATACTCACAGTGTCCCGATCTTGTTTCGGTGAGGAATTTTTCAACGACAGATAAACTGTCTGAACTTCCGTCAAGGTTCAAAGAATATTTAAACGATGAAAAAAAGTTTTCGATCCTCATAATTGAATCAAGATCATTTTTCCCTTTAAGCTCATACTGGGCAACTATTTGCTCTATTACTTTTTTTTCAAGTTCCGGGATAACAATGTCTCTTGTTTCCGGCGGAGGTTCATACCTGAAGTTTTCATCGTAAAAAACCGTATAATCAAGAAGATCGGGACCTTCATCGATCTTAACGGCACCTAAACCGCTTATTTCAACTCCTGCGACATCCATGTTTTCAGTTCTTTGAGATCCCTCAGGCAAAGCAAGCAATCCCTGTCCCTGCCTCCCCATCCATTTTGAAACTGTCAACGAATTTGAACCTTTATCCTCTCCGAATATTTGCCAGCTCATATCTCCATCAGGAAATACTGTCCGTTGATCGCCGCTTCCTGTACGCCATGAAGAACTTGAAAGGATATTGTAGTCGGCAGTTTTAAGATAAATGGGAATACCGGTACGGGAATGGGGAGTAACTCTCATCACTATTTCCCCGGAAAGTTTGAGATACCCGGTTTCTCCCATTGCCGTAGTGGTTTTATAAGGATCTTCATTAAGTGATTGATACCAGTTCCTGTAAAGCTCCATCATTTTATCCCGTAAAAGAACATGGGCATTTTCAATGGTTAAAATAAAACCGAAAGAAAGGGCAAAAACACAAACTGAAAAAATCAAGTATCTGATCATTTTATAACCGGAATTGATACCTTGATACAATATCCACAAAGCCAGTATAACGGTGACAGGAAAAAACCATAGTGCTCTGTTATCCGAAGCACCTGATGCAATAAAAACAGATAAAATGAACAATCCCCTCACATCAAGCGGTTTGTGTTTGTGGACACCTTTACCGAAAGAAGTTCCGATAACGACAGTATCTCCGGTGCTGTATATCTGAGCAAAAAGCAGCGGCATGAAAACGATCGGGATAATTGAAATAAAATAAAGGAAGATTTCTCTCGGCTCATTTTCAAGATATGAATAAAAAAGAAGAATAAGCATCACAACTGAGCTGAGATCAGATATTTTTATAAAGTCATTGTCTTTGAGATCAAACCGTGTCTTGACAAAAATCCCCGCTTCAAAAACAAGTGCCGCTATCACGGAAAACCATAGCCAACCTGAGTTGAATCCCCAGTAAATAGTTACAGCACCTATAAAAAACGGAGGAATTTTCATAATTTTGCAAGCTCCACTTCTATGTTTTTAGGATCTATTCCTGTTTCATTTTCGATAAACTCTCCGCTTGTATCTCTTTTCCCTAAATAAAGCGGGAAAACTTTGATCCCCGTTGAACGGAGTTTCATAAGTATTTCATGCCTTTCATCATTGTAGCAGGGGGTAATGAAAAAAATGGAACCGCTCTGCGAACCTGCCTTCGACAATATTGGAAAAATTTCAGACAGCTTCTTTTTCCGTTCTGTTTCAACAAGGGCAAGAATAACCATAAGATCCTGAAATATCTCCTGAGTATTTGCATCTATTTCATATATCCGTTCTCCTGCAACGACCATATTGGGCATCATATCTATCGCTGAAAAATATTCTAAAAGTGATGCCGTAAGAGTAACTGCACCTTCAAAATTATCTGAATAACTTTCACTGATGAAATTGTCGAGAAACAAAACTGTTCCCGCATCAACTTCCCTGTGGTGTTCCCTTATTTTCAACTTTCCCGTTTTTGCACTTGACTTCCAATGTATGAACCTCGGAGAATCTCCGGGGACATATTCTCTGAGTGATTTTAATTCGTAACCTCTTCCCGTTTCTTCCGTTTCCCTTGTTTTTTCAGAAGTGCTGTCTCTTGAACCATCTATGAGATCAACTTTGTCCATCTGAAATATTTCGGGAAGAACTATTATCTGTCCCGGATTTTCA
>SLGQ01000097.1 GCA_007136595.1 Candidatus Sumerlaeota bacterium
AGATGTCTGCGTCGGTGACGGGTGACGAGTTGTCGGTGACGGGGTTGTCTGCATCAGGGATATCTGTTGACTCATCCGAAACTTCTTCATCGGGGAATTCGGTATCTTTATCTGAAAAAGATGTGTCTTCATCGGGTTCCGGTTCTTCGATTGACTCAACACATTGACCTGCATCATTACAAAAAAGACCTTCACTGCAAAAACCGCATTCTCCACCACAGTTATCATCTCCGCACTCTCTACCTTCACAATCAATTATACATGTCGGAGGCTGCCCTGTTGCCCATCCATTCATTAAAGTTCTTACCATACCAAGCCCCAGTGATCCTCCTATGCAGAATTCTCCAATAGCGGTGGGTATATCCACAACCCAAAAATACGGGGGTTCAACATCAACTCCATAAGTCCAGGGATGCAACTGGTCCCACGCAAAATAATAACAGGGACCCATTGTAAGCCCCGAAGCTGTTAATTCTGTCGTGTCATAATTTTTTTTGCTTAAACCCTCTATCTCCAAAACAAATGGTGGATCCGGAATAGTGCAGGAATTTAAAATAGATGAACCTGAAACAGCAGTTCTTATCTGTTCATAACCCCGATTTGTCATTTTTACAAGATCATAGTATTTGTCTTCACCGGGGCTGGTTCCCATATCGAACCACTCGCCCCAGCCGCTGAAAATTTCACAGTATATGCCATCTGCAGCTTCTTTGCCGTGACTCCCTCCCGCAAATTCTCCGATAACATTGAAAGGTCGCCTAAGCCCAACTCTTCTACATTCCTGCGTTCCTCCAAGCTTTATAATTCCTCCTCCCCTGAGCCGCCAGTAAAGGGCTCCTATCCAAAATCCGAGAAACTCTCTGTCAGCCTGTGTCAAAGATGGATATGGCAGTACATTTCTCATACGGGATATTGCTCCAAGACGGAGTATCTCTTTGTTATATTCTGCCTCTCCTTCGCTTTTTAAATTTTCAATTTGGTCAAGCAAAGTGGCTGCTTCCAGAATAATCGAATCAATATCATTTTTAAGTTGATCGTAACCTTCTTTAATGAAACATTCTTCGTTCCCCTCAAGAATAATTTTTCCATTTTTAAAAGAATTTATCTGGGCATTCAATGGAGGAACAAGTTCATCGTATCGAAGTTTTCTTAAAATATTCCTTAGACGGGGAACAAAATCAATGGGCAGAACTCCATCATAAAGCGGTGGCAAACCAACGAAAGTACTCCCCATAACCCCTATAAGGTCAAGAACAGTATTTGTGTTTGTATCATTTGCAACTCCGGATGGATAGCTAAGGACATACATTTCCGGCTCTGCTGCATCTCCACAGGCAAAAAGATTTGAAAAAGAGTTTTTAATGTTGTCAAAAGCAGTTTTGCACTGAGATGAAGATCCCTGCGGAAGAATGGAGGGGATCGAAAAAGAATCGTGTGAAGCACAACTTTCTGTGTCGCGAGGCCACACATAGTCAGACTTATCGGTCTTTACAAGCAGATCAAGGAAATGTGCCGCTTCTTTATAAAGCCATATTGAAATCGGTCCATCAAGTTCCACTTCGGTCATAACTTCAAGCGGAAAGTCAGGAAGCCCTTTGGAATAATCATTTATCATCTTTTCAACTTCAGCAGGCTTTTCTGCCAGATTCACATCAAAAAGATATGGCTGTTTCTGAGATGCAGATAATTGAAACTGCAGCACAAACAGTGCCGATAATAAAAAAACCGTCTGAAATTTAAAAAGTCTTATCATGTTAAACCTCACTCTCTCACACAAAAGATGTTTTATGATAACAAATTTACATATAAAGTAAAGTACTTTTAAACATTGACAAATGGTTGGATAAAAATTAAATTAATGGTGTATAAGGACGGCTTTAGAGGCTTGAGTGAAAAAGACGGCATCACTGATAAATGAAAATCCACTTAAAACAGCTATAATCTTTTACGGGCTTTTTTTTCTTATTCTTTTTTTACAGTTTCCGTTAAAAAAAGCACTATCAGGGAATTGTGACACATGGCTGGCACTAACTTATTCGACTTACACTTTTGAATCTATCAAGTCGTTTTTTACCGGGGAATATATGGGCAGAGCCATGTATCCTGTTGAAAATCCTCTTGCTTACGGAGAGTCTGCCCCCGGTGCTCAAATGATGATAATTTTTTTCAAAATGTTCGGGTTAAGCGACCACTGGACAAACTACTTTTATATTTCTCTTGTTTTCATAATGACAGCTTCTGCAATATTTGTTTTTGCAGGCAACTTTGTATCTTCTTTTTACGGACGGCTGTTTGCCGGATTTGTGTTTACCTGCAATAATATGACATTTGCTCATATTGATGATTCCATTATAGTTTTCTTTTTTATCGCAGCTCTTTCACTCCATTTTTTATATAAATGGTTCCGGGAAAGAAAAAACAAATACCTTATGACAGCAGCAGTGCTGAACGGAATTCAGGTATATTTTTCATTTTATAATTTTCTTTATTTATCAGTGATGGCGGCAGTTTTTATCATTGTACTTTCTCCTAAAAATAAAACAGCGATCAAAGAACTGGCTAAACCTCTTTCAATTTTTTCCGCCATAGTTTTATCCATTTCTCTGCCAATGGTACTTTTTTATCTGCACACACTTAAAGGGCTTGAATTTGTAAATCCTTTCGGCTCTCTTTATACGACAAAAAAAGCCAGTCTTAACCCTATTTCAATGATAATGGTTCTTCCTGACAACCTTATATACCCCGATATCGGAGAGATGTTAGGAATCCCTAAAAACTGGGGATTTATAAGGCATTACTGTTTTACCGGACTTCTTTCCCTCTCTCTGTTCATATATTCCATGGGCAAGTGGAATAAACACAGGCTTCTATTTGCCGCTACTGCTTTTGCCGGACTTTTTATGGCGTTGGGACCAGTTTTTCAATTCAATTTTCAGGATCTGTTTTACTCTCCTTTGTATATTTTTTACACACTTGTTCCAATTCTTGAATTTTTAAGAGTGACCCTTCGTGCTCACTTTATTTTTCTTTTTGCAATATCAATTTCAGCAGCAATTTCATTTGATAAAATCACAAAAATATTTCCTAAAAAAGCACTTTTTCTGATACCTGCTTTTTTTATAGTTCATGCAATTGAAAACACCCCTTTTCCGATGATATCTTTTGACGGCTCCTACACCGAAACTGTCCCGGAAATATATAGTGAGATAAAACAGACAAAAACTGACGCTGTTGTTCTTGATCTTCCAAGCTTCATGAAAATTGATCATCCCGACTGGAAAGACCGTGTTTACAATGATCCTGCCAGGTTTGTAAAAAAATCTCCTGACAATCCACCTTTGATCGTTGAAAATCTCGGAATGTTCGTATATAGCTGGGATGACTTGTTCGAGTATAACCGTGAAATTATTTATACCAATTGGCAGACAAGTCACAAACTTAACTCTGTTAACGGAGTGAACGGTTATTTCCCGACACCGAGGATGATGTTTCAGTACCACATAAACAAACTTCCCGATCCAAAATCTTTTTCCGCATTAAAAAAATGGGGTGTTGAATATATTGTCTGGCACGAAGATATGGTTATAAAAAGGGACACCTTAAAACTTTTCCATCTCAGGAGATCTCCCTGTCTTGAAAGTTTAAAAGTGGATGGAGATAAACACCTTTTCAGGT
Source organism: Candidatus Sumerlaeota bacterium (assembly GCA_007136595.1). GTDB lineage: Bacteria > UBP6 > UBA1177 > UBA1177 > UBA1177 > SLGQ01. The sequence goes on from SLGQ01000097.1 coordinate 3,676, forward strand.
TGAAAAAATGTTATGAACAAAATAATTCAATTAATAAAAGAAAATAGAATTTTCATCGCCCTTCTTGTTTACCACATCTTGATCGCTGCAAGAATTTTCATCGAAATGGAACATCTGACACTATTTATTTTCATTCATCAGCTTTTTTGGTTTACCGGCGTAATGATATGGTTCTTTTTTGTTTTCAAGCATATCCTTAAAGTTGATATAAAAAAACTGTGGTTTTTTGCAGGTGGCGGGATTATCACATATATTCCACTTGTTTATGCCACCTTAAAAGGAGAGAAATGGAGCTTGAATTATGTAACCCCCGAATCTTTTTTCCAGATAGTAAGGGATATGGGAACACTTTTGATAAATCACCCGAGAAACTGGCCCATGTTCCCTGAACTTATAATTCTATTGGCTTTCACTTTATCTGTCTCAATATGTCTTTCAAAAAATATCCCTAAATCTTTTCTTACCACTATCCTTGCTGTTTATGGATCTTTTTTTATTTTCGGGTTTTCATGGATTTCTGTATCTGTTGACCATCCATCAGCTCTTGTTTTAAAAACCGCTTATGGCGATCCTCAAAAATTTTATGCACTTTACATGATGGCAATATGCTCTGTTTTAGTGATTTTAACAGTAATTGACGAAATTCCTGACCTGATGAAAAAACACAATGTCCGCATCAAACACTTTGTTGCAGTTTTTTTGCCTCTATATGCAGCCATAATCTCAGGGTCTTCTTTTGTAGCGGGGAACAAAATGCCTCAGATAGCTGATATTATTGTTTTAATTCCGACAACTTTTCTTTTCAGCAGCTCACTGCTTCTGGCATTTAAAACCAAATCATTTATTTCTTATGCAATTCCACTTTACTTTTCAATTTTCCTTTTCATAACACTTTTTTATAACTCAAATATCCATTGATCAACTGGGAGGGATTACTCTATATCTTTGATGTATTCTTTCAATGCCTTTGTTATGATATCATCAAGGTTGCAGTATTTTTTAAGAAAAGACGGATTGAAATTTTTGTCCATACCGAGAAGATCATAAATTACAAGAACCTGTCCGTCCGTTTCTTTGCCGGCTCCGATCCCTATTGTCGGAATCTTTAATTCCTGAGTGATCTCAGAAGCCAGTTTGTCGGGCACTGATTCAAGAACGATCATATCAGCCCCGGCTTCCTCGACGATCAAAGCCGATCTTTTTATGAAATCTCTTTCTTCTTTTGTTTTACCTCTTTTGCCAAAACCGCCAAACTTATTAACATACTGGGGCGTAAGTCCGACATGTCCGATAACAGGAATACCAAAAGAAACGAGTCTGGAAATCAATTGGGCAACTTCCTGACCGCCTTCAACTTTTACTGCTTCAGCTCCTGCCTTCATAAGCTCAACTGCATTTTCCATCCCCTTTTCAATTGAGGTCTGATAACTGCCAAAAGGCATGTCGGCAACAAGAAACGGAGATGGCGCCCCTTTTCTGACCGCTTTTACATGGTATGCGATTTCAGAGGTTTCAACACCTATCGTAGTGGGTTGCCCTTTAATTACATTTCCCAAGCTGTCTCCTACAAGGATGGTGTCCATCTCAGATCTTTCTACCAGTTTTGCAAAAGTGAAGTCATAACAGGTTACCATTGATATCTTCTTTTTTCCTTTAGCTCCTTTAAGCATCGGAAGTGTAACTTTGTTCATTTAACCCTCCATCACAGCCTTTGATAAAGCCATAATTGTATCCCAATCCAAAGATTCAGCCCGCAAAGTTTCAGATATTTCTAACCTTTTTAAAACATTAATGTCAAGCTTATTTATTTTAAAAACATTCAGCAGGTTTTTTCTTCTATTTGAAAAAAGGGATCTCATGAAAGATACAAATTTTTGAAGGTGCTCTCTGTTGTACCCATGTTCATAAAAAGTTATTTTAACCAGTGCACTGTGTACCTTAGGCGGAGGATAAAATTCCTGCGGAGGCAGAGTAAAAAGATAGTCAGCTCTTCCAACCATCTTTACGATCCCGGCAAGAGGTCCGAACTCTCTTGTTCCGGGCATTGCACAAAGTTTTTCAGCCACTTCTTTCTGGAGAAGAAATAAAGCTCCGTCAAGATATTCACTTTCATAACAAGTATTGTGAATGATTGGAGAACTTACCTGATACGGGAGATTCCCGACAACAAAGCCCTTGTGTTCTTTAAAATGATCACTGAACTTAATTTTTGTTGCATCCTGCATTAAAATATCAGCTTTACCTTCAAATCTGGAATTCAGAACTTTCAGCATCCCTCTATCCATGTCAATAACCGTAAAGGGGATCAAACCTCTTTTTATGATCTCGCTGGTAAGTGTTCCCAGTCCTCCACCTATCTCTATGTAGAAACCTTTTGATTCAGGAACATAACTGATGATCCTTTCAACGGTATCATCATTGAAAAGAAAATTCTGGCTGAAATTTTTCTTCGGATTCAACCCGGTTTTTTTGAGCAGTTCCTTTATTTCTGTCAAACTCATTTCACTGCCCTTAAAGTAGGTGCCGCGTCCAGACAAATATCTGAGAACCTTCCGGACTCAAAATCTTCAAAAGCGGCAGCGGCAACCATTGCACCATTATCCTGGCAATATTGCAGATCGGGTAAAAAGAGCTCTGTTCCTGAAGCGGAAGAGAGCCCGACAGCAATTTCTCTCAATTTTGAATTGGCACTCACCCCGCCTGAAATTACAATTGCTTTATAATTTTTGAGGGATAATGCCAACTTCATTTTTCTTTCTATTAATTCCATAACTCTGTTCTGGAAAGTTGCCATTAAAGATGCAATATCAACTTCCTGTTCGTCAAGGATTCTTTTAACTGCCGATTTTATACCACTGAAAGAAAAAACTATTTCTTCTGAATACCGGGGATGCTTTAAAAGATATGGAAGATCGTACTTCAGCGGATCTCCATTTTGAGCTGCCTTGTCAATGACAGGTCCTCCGGGAAATCCGAGGTTTGCCATTTTTGCAATCTTGTCGTAAGCTTCCCCTGCTGCATCATCAATTGTTTCTCCGAGAATTTCCCACCCTTTTTCATTAACTTCAATAATGGAAGTGTGTCCACCTGACACCACTAAAGCAAGATACGGAAGAGAAGGTTTTTTCTCTTTTCCAATGAAACTGCTTGCAATATGGGCATGAAGGTGATTTACACCTATTAACGGTTTTTTCCATCCTATCGAAAGCCCTTTTGCAGCAGCAACTCCGACAAGAAGACTCCCTATAAGTCCGGGATAATTCGTCACCGCTATTGCAGAAATATCATCAATGTCAAGCATACTTTTTTTAAGTGTTGAATTTAAAACCGGAATAATCCAAGCAATATGATTTCTTGCAGCAATTTCAGGGATCACCCCTCCAAACAGCTTATGAACGGTTGTCTGGCTGACCGTAAATTGTGAAACAACGGTCATATCATCCCGCACTATCCCTATAGATGTGTCATCACAACTGGTTTCAATTCCTATTATATATCGGGAAGACATTACTTATTCCGTAGCAAAACTGCGTAGCAGTGATATTTCATCTTTCCATTTATCAGGATCGGGGGTTTCAAGTACCAATGGAACATCGTCTGTAAAATCCTGCTTGAGAAGCCATCTGAAACACTCTTCATTAATGAAACCTTCCCCGATCTGCTCATGTCTGTCAACACGGGTTGCGTGATCTTTTTTAGAATCGTTCAAGTGCATTCCCCTTAAATATTCAAGTCCCACCAACATATCAAGCTCAGCAAAAGTATCCTCGCAATTTTTCTCAGTTCTGAGATCGTAGCCGGCAGCAAAAGCATGGGCAGTATCTATACATATTCCAACCCTTGATTTGTCCTCTACTTTATCAATTATTTCCGCAAGATGCTCAAAAAGATACCCCACATTGGATCCCTGTCCCGCAGTATTTTCAATTATGGCGGAAACACCCTGAGTTTTATCAAGAGCAATGTTGATTGATTCTGAAATCCTTTTTAAACATTCACTTTCACTTATCTCTCTGAGATGACTTCCCGGATGAAAATTAAGTCTGTCAAGTTTCAAAAGTTCACATCTTTTCATCTCATCGACAAAAGCTTTTCTCGATTTTTCAAGATTTTCATCATTAGGATGTCCAAGATTTATCAGATAGCTGTCATGAGGAAGTATCGAACCTTTAACAAACCCCCCTTCTTCGCAGTTTTTTATAAAATCTATGATACTTTCCTTCGTAAGGGGTGAAGCAAACCACTGTTTTTGGTTTTTTGTAAAAAGAGCAAACGCATTCGCTCCTATTTCAAGGGCATTCAATGGTGCATTTTCAACACCGCCGGCTGCCGAAACATGTGCTCCGATAAGTTTCATTCCCGATCCTACAGATATGTTCTTACAAAAACATTTTCTTTTCTCGTATTTCTCCTAATCTCAAGAACCATCCTTTCAAGCTGGTCCTCAGTATAAGAAGTTGTTTTTCTGGCAGTTGAACTCCAGGCTTTGTCGCTCACAAATTTTTGCAGATAATACTCTGCACTGTCCGGTATGAATTCAAACATTTTATACACCCTTTCATAACTTTCAATTAAGGGTGGATACATTGTTGTCCTGTACTCAACCCTTATGTTCTTTTTCCCTTCGAGGATAGATTTCGTTTCTGTAAGGCGGTGACGGATCTCAGATTCTGTCAATTTCGAACCCAGTTCACAATACATATCGGGAGTCGTTTTTATATCGATGGCAACAAAATTGATATACGGAGATGCCTTTTCTATGAATTCCGGATTAAGACCGTTGGTGTCAATTTTTATTTCGAGATCATTTTTTTCTTTTATTTCTTTCAAAAGATCTACCAGTCCTTCATAAAGAGCAGGTTCTCCACCTGTAAAAACAACCCCGTCAATAAATTTCGACCTTTTTTCAATTTCCTGAAGAACTTTTTCTTTCGGGATTATGTCTTCTATTTTAAAACTGAACAAAGATTCATTGTGACAGTAAGGACATCTCAAATCACAGCCGGCAAAAAAGAAAACAGTCGAAATTTTACCCGGAAAATCAACTAGTGAAATAGACTGGTGTCCAACAATGGGAATCATATTTAACCCTCCAAAGGAAAAAGAGTAACAACACACATGCCGCAAAATTGTAA
>SLGQ01000130.1 GCA_007136595.1 Candidatus Sumerlaeota bacterium
CATCAGCTTTCATTGTGTAGCGGTCTTTTATAACATCAAGGTATATCGAACTCATGTGAACTGTAAGAAAGTCGAGCATCTCGTGATAAACCCTGTGAAATTCAAATTTATCATATTTTCCTCTGATAAGCTGAAGTTTCTTTTTCCATGAGAGAAGAGCCCACTTATCAAGTGAAGAAATATCTTCAACTGTGATCTTGCTTTCTGTGTTATCAAAATCATGGACAAACCCGAACATGAACCTCATGGTGTTCCTGAATTTTCTGTATGATATCGCAAAACCGTTTATTATGTCATCACTTATCCTGATATCATCACGGTAATCTTCTGCACACACCCAAAGTCTCATTATTTCAGCACCCAGAGTATTTATCCTTTTATCGGGCGGAACAAAATTTTTCTTGCTCTTTGAAAGTTTTTCACCTTTCCCGTCAACGACAAATCCATGTGTAAGAACTTTTTTATAAGGTGCCCCGCCGTTTATTAAAACACTGAGTTTCAGCGAAGACTGGAACCAGCCTCTATGTTGATCGCTTCCTTCCAGATAAAGATCACAGGGATATTCAAAACCTTTGTCCCCTTTAAGAACATTTGCCCAGCTTACACCGCTGTCAAACCATACATCGAGAATATCATCTTCTTTGGAAATTTCAGTGCCACCGCAAGCGGGACATTTAAACCCTTCAGGAAGAAAATCTTCAGCTTTTTTGTTGTGCCATATTGAAATTCCTTCAACGGAAATTTCATCGGCAACTTTGTGGGCAATGTCGGCATCCACTATCTTTTCGTTACAACTGTTGCACGAAAAAGCTATTATTGGAACTCCCCAGAGTCTCTGTCTTGAAATGCACCAGTTAGGAGCGTTTTCAAGCATCGGAGTTATCCTTTTTCTTCCCCATTCAGGTATAAGCTCGACCGATTCTATTTCTTTAAGACATTTTTCTCTTAAACCTGTTTCATCCATTGATATGAACCACTGTTCTGTAGCCCTGAAAATTACAGGTTTATTGCATCTCCAGCAATGGGGATAGCTGTGAGAGATCTGATCTCCAACTTTGTTAAGAAGGTATCCTGTATCATGAAGATGCTGAACTATCTGAGGGTTCGCTTTAAAAACATGCATTCCGCCAAAATGGGGAACTTCTTCAATGAAAACACCTGAATTATTTACCGGAGCATAGGGTTCAAGACCATATTTTAGACCTGTAAGGTAGTCGTCATGACCATGACCGGGGGCAGTATGAACACAGCCTGTTCCCGCTTCAGTTGTTACATAGTCAGCAAGAACGATCAGCGATTCTCTGTCGATAAACGGATGTTTTGCCTTCATTCCTTCAAGCCCTTCCGGATCGACAGTTCCCACTGTTTCGCTGTTTTCCTCTTCTATTGCGGCAAGGAATCTTTCTTTGAGTTCACTTGCAACGATAAATATTTCGCCTTTGAACTTCAAAGCGGAATATTCAAGATTTTTGTTCAAAGCTATTGCAAAATTTGCAGGGATGGTCCAGGGGGTTGTTGTCCATATTACAAAGCTTACTTTTTCTCCCGGGAATTCAGGCAGTTCCCCAACAAGGGGAAATTTAACATAGACCGATGGAGAAACATGTTCATCGTATTCTATTTCCGCTTCTGCAAGAGCCGTTTCACAACTGCAACACCAATGGACAGGTTTTTTAGCTTTTAAAAGTGCTCCAGAAGCTGCAACATTGGCAAACTGATGTACGATCTCCCCTTCATATTCAGGAGAAAGAGTGAGATACGGATTTTCCCAGTCTGCAAAAACACCGAGTCTTTTAAATTCTTTCTTTTGAATTTCAACAGCATTCATTGCAAACTTTTTACACTCATCAAGAAACTCTGCTTTTGACATGGAATTCTTTTTTGAACCCAGTTTTTCGGCTACTTTAAGCTCTATCGGCAATCCATGGCAATCCCAGCCCGGCTTGAAAGTTGAAAGATGTCCCGTCATGTTCATATATTTTACAACTACATCTTTCAGAATTTTATTAAGGACATGACCATCGTGAAGGTTTCCGTTGGCATAGGGCGGTCCGTCATGCATGACAAAAGAGTTCCCGCCACTGTTTTTATCCATTATTTTTTTATAGATCCCCATATCTTCCCATTTTTTAAGCACTTCCTGCTCTCTGACAGGAAGATTAGCCTTCATGGGAAAATCGGTTTGAGGGAGATTTAAAGTCTTACTGTAATCCATCGGACACTCCAATATCAATAGGTTGCACAAAAAACAGGTGGCATTTTAGTACGGTGTTCTTTCAAAGTCAAGACAACTGTGAAGTTGACTGCAATTATTGTAAAATAGAGCAATAATTGGTTGTTTTCTAAATGGAAATGAATATAATGTTTGGAATGGTTCTCAATATTGCGGAGGAACAATGAGAAAGCATATTTTTTTGATCATTTTTGTTTTTATGATGGTTACACCTCTTTACGGGACAAAAGTTCACTCTGTTCAGTACTCTAATCAGGCAGATGTTAAGGTTTTTGTCGTACAATATGAAAATCAGGCTGACCTTAAAGTTTATAAAGTGGGTTATTCAAATCAGGCAGGAAAAAATGACGGAAAATGGTTTTTCACTCAATATTCTAATCAGGCTCAGAAAAAAATATATTTCGTCCAGTATGAAAACCAGGCAGATGTTAAGATATTCTTTGTAAAACATTCAAATCAGGCAGGATGGCGTAATAAATCAAAAATGCACTATTTTTTCTAAAACAGGCTTCGGGGCTTGATTAAAAAGAAATCCATGATAAGATTAAAACGCTTTACAATTGAATTGAGAAGGAGGTTGTTATGAAAAAATTATTGCTTTTAGTTATGATCATTTTTCTGGTTGTTTCATGCAAGTCATCAAAAGATGAAGAAAATGGTGACAAAACAGTTGAAAGAGAAGTTTTGACAACAAAAAGTGAAACTGTATCCGCTTCGGAAGGTTCCATTATAAAAACCGATGATGGCGAAGCTGAAATAGAAATTCCCGCAGGTGCTCTTGACAGTGATGTTGAAATAACGATAACTGTTTATAAAAAGAAAGGTTTCCCAAACGAAAATGATATGGTGGCAAAAGCCGTTGAATTTGGACCTGCCGGACTGAAGTTCAATGAAAATGTTAAGGTCACATTAAAGGCAGACACGGATATCGGAGTTGTTCCGCAAGGCAAAAGAGTTGTTGCCGGACTTTTAAAAGGAGATAAATGGATATATGAGGGAAGTGGCGACCCGATAATGAGCGGGGACCCGATAATGAGCGGAGATCCCATAATGAGTGGGGACCCCATAATGAGTGGCGACCCGATAATGATGGAAATGGGACATTTCTCAACAGTTTCATTTCTTATTGTCAGCGAAAGAGACACTGGAGACACTGGAGACACTGGAGACACTGGAGACACTGGAGACACTGGAGACACTGGAGACACTGGAGACACTGGAGATGCTGGTAACACTGGTGATACCGGGGATACAGGAGAACCCTTAGAAGACGGTACTTTAACAATAAACTTTAAAAATGCCGGACAGGCTGCAGGGTATCCGTTGATGGCTTATGTGTTTCATCACGGAGAATTTGATCTTTGGAATGAACTGATAGATTTTTCTTTAAAAATCGTTGAGGTAGAATCTGACGAATTTTCCATTACCCTGAAAGAACATGATGGTGACGGAGGCTTTACTGAAGTTGACTGGATAGGCAAAGGGGGAGAATATGATCTCTATGTTTTTACCGATACCACCGGCAGTTTCATGGCTGACATGGATAGCGATGATCTTGCAAATGACTATCCGTCTAAAGTAACTATAAATGGAAACACTGTCATTGAAATAGATTTTGAAAAAGACATGAAACCTTTTGAGCCGGAAGATGGCACCCTGATCATCAATGTCACAGGACTTAATGAGTTTAATGGTAAAAACCTCATGGTGGGTGTTTTTGAACATCAGGAAGATCCTGGAGATAACGAAGAAGGTATTGCTATGGGGATGATTGAAATTGTTGACGGTAAAGCAACGATTGTTCCCGGATTTTGGGAAAACCCCGATGAAACATGGGTTGGAACCGGTGGACATATCGTTGACATATTTATAATCATAGATGTAACTGAAACAGGTGAGCCAACAAAGGGAGACTATGCAATTAAAGGACTTGAAGCACCCTTAACCGTACAGATAAATGGAGACATAAACATATTTTATACTTCTGACGATTTCCTCGAAGTAGAGATAGGTCTGGATTAAAAAACAGTTTTTTATTTAAAAACTCCTTGCAAAATATCAATAAATTTATAACATTTAAAAGTTGTGTTGTGAGAAATGTATCAGCGAGGGAAAAAATGAAAAAGATTTTTTTTGTTGTTTTTGTTATGTTTTGTCTGCTGTCACCTTTAAAGGGAAATGAGTACCCGCACATTGCAATAGTTCATACCGATGCAGACCATATGATGATGATGAGTGTTACAGAAAAAGCTGCTGCAAACATTTTTTATCAGATGTATCCTGATATTTTTGATTTCCTCATTTTCTATACCACTTTTACTCCGATGCTGAACATGCAGCAGGGACTTCCCGTTACATATACTGTTGAGGGAATAAACAGGGAAGGTTTTAATCCTTACGGTCCGGCTTCAGCATGGGGAAGCGGGGGAAAATTGCTCGGAGCAGCAAAAATGTGTCACATAGATCAGTATCCTGAGTTTCCTGATGACCAGATGCCGCAGATAATGCTCAGGGGGTTGACAAGCATAGAGCTTCTTGCACATGAGATGGCTCATTACTGGCATGCAGCCATGAATTTTAGAAAAGAGGGGATGACAGAAGATCATACAGGACTTAGAGGATGGGAAGGCAGTGAAGAAAATGCCGGACCCAACCAGCATTGGAACAGTGATTTTGCTTCCGGACCTTCCGTGATGTATGGTCACGACATCGTTGACAACGAAAATGGAACTTTCACTTATTATTATAACACTCCCAGAAAATTCGGACCTCTTGACCAGTATGTAATGGGTTTTATTCCTCCTGAAGAGATGGGGGAGATCTTTTTTCTATGCGGTTCTTCAAATATAGAAAACTGCAGAGAGGGAAGTGCCGGAATGCCGGGAGCAAAAAACAACAATCCCTGGACAAGAGACAACTGGCACAAACATGTTGTCACCATTGATGATATTGTAAGAGCAATGGGAGAAAGAAAACCCCATTACAATGAAGCTCAAAAACACTTCAACATAGGATTTGTAATTGTCAACAAACCGGGGGTAATGCCGTTTCCTCAGCAACTTGAAAAACTTGAGCGGATAAGGGTCCGCTTTCAGGAATGGTGGTACTGGGCAACTGACGGCAGATCAACTATATGTACAAGACTGGACGGAGATTGTTCAGACGAAAACCAGGAAGAACCTGACGAAACGGAATATGTTGATGACCACTATGAGTACCCTGATGAATCAATAGTGATCCCTGATGATGACCCTGCAGTTGAAGAACCTGATGACAAAGAAATTCCGGATGAACATGTTGAAGTTGACGACCCCAAGGATGACAAAGCAGAAGAAGAAACAGATGATCAACCATATTCCTACGATGACGAGGTGGGTTGCAGTTGCCGGCTCATATTTTAAAATCATTGCTAAATTAAGTGTTTATCAGCCATCTTTCAACAAATGATTTTGCCTCTTTGAACATTATAGTTCAAGTAGAATTAAGAGGTTACCTTTGTTTTGTTAAAAAAGTTTGACTTTGATGAGTGTAATTGCTATAAAAATCAGCGTTTTTTCTTATCGGGGGCTCGTAGCTCAGCGGGAGAGCACTGCCTTGACGTGGCAGGGGTCAGTGGTTCGAAACCACTCGGGCCTACCATTGAAATAATGCATATATAATGCAGGGGATTAAATGTTTGAAATAACACTCCCTGACGGGAAACATATAGATAGCAACTTAAATGAAAGCTGGCTTGATTTCATAAAAAGAGAGATCGGGGCAGGTCTTGCTAAAAGTGCTGTTGCTGTTTCCATAAACGACAGACTTGTTGATGTTTCAGAACCTGTCCAGTCAGGAGAAATGAAAGTTGTTACCCTCAAAAGTCCAGAAGGACTTAACATTGTAAGACACTCTGCAGCCCACATCATGGCAGATGCCGTAACTCAGATATTCCCTGATACGAAAGTTACCATAGGTCCTTCAATAGAAACCGGGTTTTACTATGATTTTGATTCTCCCCACCGTTTTTCAGAATCAGATTTTGAAACTATTGAAAAAAAGATGGCAGAGATCATTAAAGCGAACATCCCTTTCAAAAGGAAAGTGGTTTCAAAAGAAGAAGCGATCGAACTTTTTTCAAAAATGGGGGAAACATATAAAATAGAACTTATCGAAGAGATAAATGAACCGACAGTTTCCCTTTATTTTCACGGTGATTTTGTTGATCTTTGCAGAGGTCCGCACCTTCCCGATACAGGTTTTGTAAAAACCTTCAAACTTCTTTCGGTTGCTGGAGCTTACTGGCGTGGAGATGAAAAAAATAAAATGCTTCAGAGGCTTTATGCCACAGCTTTCAACTCAAAGAACGACCTTGAACAATATCTTAAAATGGTTGAAGAAGCTAAAGAAAGAGATCACAGAAAACTTGGGAAAGAACTTGATCTCTTCGAGTTTTCCGAAGATATAGGACAAGGTCTTGTTCTTTGGACACCAAATGGCGGAATAGTAAGAACGGTCATTGAAAACTTTTGGAAAAAAGAACACTATAGAAATGGTTATGAATTGATCTATACCCCTCATATTGGAAGATCGAAATTGTGGGAAACAAGCGGACATCTTGACTTCTACAAAGAGGGAATGTACAGCCCTATGGATATAGATGGCGAAGATTACTATGCAAAACCGATGAACTGTCCATTTCACATAGTTCTTTATAAAAGAAAAAAGTGGAGTTACAGAGAATTTCCTTTCCGTTGGGCGGAACTTGGAACAGTTTACCGTTATGAAAAATCAGGGACACTGAATGGACTTAAAAGAGTGAGAGGTTTCACTCAGGACGATGCCCACCTTTTCTGTACAATGGAGCAGTTAGAGCAGGAAATAACCAGGGTTCTCAATTTTTCCATTTATATGTTAAAAAGCTTTGATTTTTCATCATATAAACTTTATTTAAGCACCCGTCCTGAATCTGATTTTGTGGGAGAAGTAAGCGTATGGGACAAAGCGGAAGAAGCTCTTGAGGCAACTCTTAAAAAGTCGGGCCTTGAGTGGGAACTTAACAAAGGTGACGGTGCTTTCTATGGACCTAAGATCGATATTCTCGTTACCGATTCAATAGGAAGAGAATGGCAGCTTTCAACGATACAGGTTGATTTTAATCTTCCGGAAAGATTTGACCTTTCATACATCGGTGAAGATGGACAGGAACATAGACCCATAATGATACACAGGGCACTTCTTGGATCTATTGAAAGATTCTTCGGAGTTCTTATTGAACACTTCAAAGGTGCTTTTCCTGTGTGGCTTGCTCCGGTACAGGTTGCTTTACTTACTGTAGCAGACAGACATGTTGAAACGGCACAGAAACTTGAGAAAAAATTTCTGAAAAAAGGGATAAGAGTAAAAATTGATGACAGGAACGAAAAAATAGGTTATAAAATAAGGGAATGGTCAATGGAAAAAGTTCCTTACATTCTTGTTCTGGGAGATGCGGAAGCTTCTCTTGATAAGATTCCGGTAAGGGAAAGAGGCGGAAAACAAATTTCGTTTGAAGTTGATGAGTTCATAGAAAAGATTAATAACGAAAATTCAGGGGGAGTCTATTTTTAATGGTATCAAAAAACAGCAGAAATGAACCAAAAGCCGAACAACAGGGAGCCGGACTGGTAAATGAAACTATAAAAGCGTTGACCATGCGCGTTATTACACCATCCGGTGAAGTTCTTGGCGTTCTTACAAAAAGAGATGCATTGGACAGAGCCAGAGACTTCGGGCTGGACCTGGTATGTGTTTCCCCGAACACAGATCCGATAGTTTGTAAGATAATGGATTTTGGAAAACATCTTTACAAGATGAAAAAGAAAGCAAAAAAAGCCAAGCAAAATCAGGCTATTGTGGAAATTAAAGAGCTGAAACTGAGACCAAACACAGACACCCACGATCTTATGACTAAGATCAGACATGCAAAAAAGTTCCTTGAAGATGGGAACAAAGTTAAATTTACTGTTTTTTTCAGGGGAAGAGAGATCATGTTTGCAGAAAAAGCTCTTGAAAACCTGAACCTCATTATTGCTGAACTGGGGGGCGAAGAAACTGTTATAATTGAACTTGACAGTATCGTCAGAAACAAAAGAATGACAATGATGGTATCACCGAAAAATTGAGGGAGAAAGAATTATGCCCAAAATGAAAACTAACAGAGCCGCTGCAAAAAGAGTTAAAAGCACAGGCAGTGGAAAACTTAAGAGATGGCACGCATTTAAAAGCCACATTCTTACAAAGAAAAGTCGTAAAAGAAAAAGAAATCTCAGGAAGGGTGCGATTATAGAAAAGCAGGATGTCGCCCAGATGAAAAGACTTCTTCCTTACCTGTAAAATAGGAGTTAAAAATGAGAGTTAAAAGAGGATTCAAAGCAAAAAAAAGAAGAAAGGCAATACTGAAGGCTGCAAAAGGGAACTATATGTCAAGGTCAAGGACCTTTAGAGTTGCCAAAGAAACCGTTGAAAGAGGATGGGCTTTTTCTTATGCCCACAGAAAACTTAAAAAAAGAGAATTTAGGAAACTCTGGATTACCAGAATAAATGCCGCTGTCAGAGA
>SLGQ01000002.1 GCA_007136595.1 Candidatus Sumerlaeota bacterium
AAAAAGGGAGAATACTGATTTTCAAAGGAGATATTGCCAGAAACAAAAGGGAGCATGAAAAAGCTTTTCAGCTATACCTTGATGGCGCAGAAATGACTGGCGATTTCAACAACTATCTTCAGGCGGCAAGAACATCTCTCCATTTAGGAAGCCGGGAAATATCAATTGTCGAAAACAAAATCAGAAAATTGTCGTTTCTTTCAAGGAATAATATGGCAGGGTACCACAAGTGGGTTTCTGAAAAAAAATTCAAAGACAATTCATTTTCAAAAGGGATGTCACATCTTAATAAAGCAATAAATCTAAACCCTTCGCCAGGATGGGTTCTGGAACTTTACAGGCAGTACATGAATAAAGGGATGTATTTTGAAGCAAGGAAAGCTCTTGAACTTTTAGTGAAAAATCATCCAAACTACAGAAAAGAACATATTGAGAAACTGCTTAAAGATATTTCATCAAAAATTACAGACAAAAGAGAAAAGGCATATAAAAAGAAAATTTTAGGGGATCACCCTTAAATATCAGCAATACTTTCTTATTCTTTTAAGGCTCAGACATTTTTGTGTGCCGGCATCTATTTCTGCAATCATACCTTCAATGACCGGATCCGATTTTGATGGTTCAAATTTCTGAGGAACGGTTGTAAGAAAACCCCGTATGCTGTCGGATTCATTGAAACCAAGCACAGAAGTAAAAGATCCGCATCTTCCAAGATCCGTTATATATCCCATTCTGCCGTCAAGTATCTTTTCATCAGATGTCTGAACATGAGTATGTGTTCCTGCCAAAAGCTCAATTTTGTCTTTAAGATAAAATCCCATCCCCTCTTTTTCAGCAGTTGCTTCAGCATGAAAGTCAACAACTATTACCCGGGCTCCTTTTTCTCTGAGCCTGAGTATCTCTCTTTCAACAGCAGTAAAAGGTGAGTCTATGGGAGCCATGAATGTCCTTCCCATAATATTTATTACCCCTATTTCCACACCTTCTTTAGTTTTAAAAACTCCGCTCCCTGAACCGGGAAGCATTTCAGGATAATTTGCAGGTCTTAATATATTTGGATAATTTGAAATGAAACCGGTAATATCTTTCTTGTTCCAGATATGGTTCCCTGAAGTAATTACATCAACCCCTGCTTCAAAAATTTCTTTAGCTGAAGGTTCAAGCAATCCTGCCCCGCCTGAAGCGTTCTCTCCGTTGGCAACGACAAAATCGGCACCTGTTTCAGAAATCAATTCTTTAAGGTGAGCTTTGATAACTTTTCTGCCGGGTCGCCCCACAAGATCGCCCAGCATCAGAACTTTTACAATCATATCAGACCACTACTGAGCCATTGAAACTACTCTTGTTTCTCTTATCACAATAACTTTTATCTGCCCCGGGTATGTCATGTCATCTTCAATTTTCTTTGAAATATCGTTCGCAAGAACAAATGCCTTATCATCATTCACTTTGCTGGTATCAACTATTACTCTGAGCTCCCTTCCGGCCTGTATTGCAAAAGCTTTGTCAACACCTTCAAATGTTGTTGCAATATTTTCAAGCTCTGTGAGTCTCTGAACATAAGCTTCGCTCATCTCTCTTCTGGCACCCGGTCTTGCTCCGCTTAAAGCATCGGCTGAAGCAACAAGAACATCAAGCACTGTCTCAGGTTTAACTTCGTAGTGATGAGCTGCGATCGCAGTAACTATCCTTTTTGACTCGCCGTATTTTTCAGCCAACTTGGCACCTATTGAAGCGTGGCTTCCTTCAATTTCGTGATCGACAGCTTTTCCGATATCATGAAGAAGTCCGGCTCTCCTTGCAGTTTTCGTGCTGAGGTTCATTTCAGCAGCCATTACACCGGCAAGAAAACCTGTTTCAATGGAATGTTTCCAGACATTCTGGCTGTAACTTGTCCTATAGCGGAGCCGTCCGACAAGAAGAACCAGTTCAGGATGCATTTTATGAATACCGAGATCAAAAAGTGCCTGTTCTCCGGCTTCTTTAATGGTTTTCCAAACTTCTTTTGTTGATATTTCAAAAACTTCCTCTATTCTGCCGGGATGAATTCTTCCATCCGAAATAAGTTTCTGTAAAGTAAGTGAGGCTATCTGCCTTCTTACCGGATTGAAATCACTTATTACAACTGCTTCGGGAGTATCGTCAATAATAAGATCAACACCGGTAACAGATTCAATTGTTCTTATGTTTCGCCCTTCTCTTCCGATTATCCTACCCTTCATCTCGTCATTGGGAAGACTCACGGTAGTGACCGTATTTTCAACGACATATTCACCTGAATATCTTTGAATGGCTGTTGACATGATCCTTTTTGCCATTTTTTCGGAATCATCATTTAAAGTGTCTTCAATAACTTTAAGTTTTTTCGCAGCTATGTGTTTTGCTTCATCTTCAATTTTCTGGATCAGTTTTTCTTTAGCTTCTTCCTGGGTCATCCCTGCTATTTTCTCAAGTTCCAGCTTTATATTGGAAAGTTCATCATTTACTATGGATTTCTGTTTTTCCAGATATTCTTCCGCTTCTTTCTGCTTTTTCTCAACAACTTTAAGCTCTTTTTCTTTCGAAATTATCATTTCATCTTTTGCAGACAACTGTTCTTCTCTTTTATTGAGCCTCTTTTCCCTTTCTTTAAATTCCTGCAGCAATCCGTTTTTCTGGCTTTCTGTCTTTTTTATACCTTCGAGATAAATTTCCTGAGCTTTAAGTTCAGCCTCTTTTGTAACACTCTGTGCTCTTTCTTTCGCATTTTCAAACTCAAGCTTAGCCTTCTCGATCTGCTCTTTCTGGGCAATTTTGCTATACATTCCCCAAAGCAAAGCACCTACAGGGATTCCGACAAGAAACATAATGATTATTACAACAACATCCATCACAACTCTCCATAATATATTGTTAACATTGATCTTTCGTATAAATTAAATTGGAACTCCGGAACGGTTAAACCGCGAGCCGGAACCTCCGTAAAGAGATTCGCTCTTTTCACAATATCTTAAAGCCCTGAGGCTTCCTCCGGAAACATTTTCATATATATATAATCACTTCTGTAAAATAACAGAAGGCACTGAACGGGATATTACAGATTTATTTAAAGTTTGTCAAATTTTGTACAAAAGTTGTGGGAAATAAAAAAATGATCTATGCTTTGGTTAACTTTTTTCTCAGGGAGGAATTTATGAAAAAAGGGATACTTCGGATAAACGGCACTTTTTGCGGTGCCTGTACTTATGCAATAGAAAAAGCGGCACTTAAATTAAAAGAAATTGAGGATATAAGGGTCAATACCGGAACAAAATTAATAACCGTGACCTATAGCGGAGATATTTCGACACTCAGAAAAGTTGAAGAAATCGTTGAAAAACTTGGACACAACGCAAAGATCGTCACTTTGGATGAAGATGAAGACACTCAATAAAACTTGCAATTAAAATAATTACCTGTAGCTTTATCTATGTTAGTGTGTTTCGCAAAATCTTTTTTGTGCTTTTTTTTAATTATACCGTGAGGTGATTATGAACACTCTTGATTTTGTATTGATCGTTGGCGGAATCGGGCTTGTATTTGCCCTTTTCTACATTATCTGGAGCTATGTGAAGGGGCTTAAAGGGTGCCCTTATGAGATTTACCTGTTATTTTTCACAAAAGTGACTGAGTATTCTGCCTATGGTGCAATTAATATTTCTTTTATTCTTTACCTTTCTGCAGATATGGGGCTTTCCGATGTACGGGCAGGAACATTTATGGGTGCTTTCGGAGTCATGGTAACTTTGATGGTTATGATCGTAGGTCCCGTCTGTGACGCAATAGGTATCAAAAAGACACTGCTTTTCGGGGCTTATACTTTACTTTTTTCAAGATTCTTGATGCCTTTCATGCCCAACATATATCTCTCTTTCCTTTTCGGGTTTTTTCCTATGGCTTTTGGGCTGGCAATTACCGGACCTGTTCTTTCTGTCGGTATTAAAAGGTTTACCACAAAGGAAACTGCGGCTCTCGGTTTCGGTCTTTTCTATACTCTCATGAATATCGGCTGGGCAGTCGGTGCACAGTTGTTCGACACTATGAGGCAAACTTTTGGAGAAACTGAAGGAGCTACACTTCCGTTGATAGGGGTTAACCTTTCAACTTATCAGCTTATAATCCTTATAGGTTTTTTCATTAACATCCCTGACCTTATTGCTATTCTTCTCATGAGAGACGGTGTTGAAATGACAGAAGACCGTGGTGTTGTCGTTACTCCTACAGCAAGGATCGGAGACGGAGGAAGTATTGTCAACGCTTTTGTCAGCACAGTCAGGAACACGGCAAGAGATACATTTATAAAGATGAAAGCCGTTTTTGGAGAAAAAGCTTTCTGGGTTTTCATTTTCATGCTCGCGATGACCGTATTTGTAAGACTTGTGTTTTCCCACTTTCACTATACATTCCCGAAATACGGCATCAGAATTCTCGGTGAGGGTGCAAGAGTCGGCAGCATTTACGGTGTTTTGAATCCCACAATGATCGTTTTCCTTGTTCCTCTCGTTGCATCAATAACAAAAAAGATATCTTCATACAAAATGATGGTAGCCGGTACTTTGATCTCTTCTTTAGCTGTCTTTATAGCGGTAATACCTCCTCAGCATTTTGAATTTCTTACCGATACATGGGTTGGAGAACTTATTTATAACAGATGGCTCAATGTTCCCGTTGACCGTCAGACACCTCTTTATTTTACCCTTATTGCTTTCATAATTGTTTTTACCATCGGAGAAGCTTTCTGGTCTCCAAGACTTATGCAGTTCACTGCCCAGATAGCTCCTGCCGGCAAAGAAGCATCGTATCTTTCACTTGCGGTTCTCCCCTGGTTTGCAGCAAGACTTATTGTCGGACCTTTGTCAGGTTGGCTTGTTGACAGATATACACCGGAAGGACTTCCGGCAGGACTGGAAAACTATCCTCAGCAACACATGATATGGGTAATTGTGGGATCCATTGCTGTAATAACCCCTATAGCTCTTCTTGTTTTCAGGAAAATTTATATTACTGCTGAAAATAAAGGTGGTGTTGATGCCGCTGTATAAAATGAGTTATCTCAAAGGAAAAAAAGCTCTGATAACCGGAGCAAGCAGTGGTTTCGGGGTTGATTTTGCAAATATTTTTGCTGAAATGGGAATGGATGTCATTCTTGTTGCAAGAAGAAAAGATCGACTTGAAGAGGTTAAAAAAAATGTGGAATCAAAATGGGGCGTTTCTGCAAAAGTGATAGCCATGGATCTTACCGGTTTTGATGCCGCTTTAAAACTTTATCAGCTTACAAAAGATGACGGAGTTGAAATTCTCATCAATAATGCAGGATACGGGATTTTCGGAACTGCGGCGGATCAGGATGCAGAAGAAGTTAATGCAATGATACAGCTTAATGTTGTTTCTCTTGCGGCTCTCACAAACATGTTTTTAAAGGATATGGTCAAAAAAGATAGCGGCTGTATAATGAATGTTTCCTCTTTTGCCGGATTTAACCCGATGCCTTTGTACGCCGCTTACGGGGCGACAAAATCTTTTGTGATGAATTACAGTGTCGCAATTCACACAGAACTGTTAAAAACCGGCTCGAAAGTAATAGTAAGTGCATTTTGTCCCGGATATACAAACACGGAATTCATCGATGTTTCAAGACAGGAAAAATCAAAGTTTGTAAAAATGGCAATGGGTGAGAGTTATCCTGCAGCTAAAGAAGCTGTTGAAAAAATGTTAAGCGAAAAAGCGGTTTCCATGCCAAGATTCATAAATAAATTCGGTGCAGTGCTCATGAAATTCATGACGAGGAAAAGAGCTGCCGTCAATGTTTATGATGCCATCCGGAAATGAGGAAATGATCAACAGCCTCACACTTTCTGTAGCTCTGTTCTCAGGAATTTAAAACTTGATTATTTGTTTTTAACGATTTTTTTCACAAAATTTGGAAGGGCAAGTGCCCCCTTATGCAGTTCAGGGTTATAATACTTGCATGTCTGAGATACTTCAAGAGCCCGTTGATGGTCAAAATCATGTAGAGTATGTTTGTCGCTTGCGGCGGTTATTGTCCAAAATCCACTGGGATAAAGTGTCACCATCGCAATATATGTCTCAACATGCTCAAAAACTTCTGCCATGGCACTGGTCATACTATTCATAGTATCTTCATAGTACCAGGGACTTTCACTTTGTGAAACCATTATTCCTTCGGGCTTCAAAGCTTTTTTCACAAGGCGGTAGTAATCTTCTTTAAAAAGGGCAACTCCCGGACCGACAGGATCACTGGAATCCGTTATGATAAGGTCAAAATAGTTCTCATATTTGTCAAGAAACTTGAACCCGTCCTCAAATGCCAGAGTAACTCTTTCATCTTCAAGCATTGCAGAAGTTCCCGGAAAATATTTCTGACAAACTCTCACAACTCTTTCATCAATTTCACAAAGAACCGCCTCTTTAATTGAGTTGTGTTTCAGTATTTCTCTTATTGCTCCACCATCTCCACCACCGACAACAAGAACTCTTTCAGGGTTTTTCAAAGTACAAAGAGGAACATGGGTTATCATTTCGTGATAAATAAACTCATCTTTTTCAGTAAGCATAACTAAACCGTCAAGAGTAAGAAGATTACCGAAAAATTGAGTTTCATAAACTTCTATCTTCTGAAAAGGTGATTGCTCTTCATGAATTTTTTGCTTTATTTTAAGCCCCAGACTCGCCTTGTCATCATAATTTTCTACAAACCACATCTATTCCTCCATCATTGAGCTGTCCCATAGAACAACAGCCGCAAAAGCGGTAGCAATGTTCTCTACCTTATGCTCAACTCCTTTGCTTTTCACGGAATAGTTCTCAATCCCCCTCATTTTCATTGCATTTTCAGCCATTTCAATAACTTTTTTTTCAACGAACTCCAGCGGAGCGTGATTATGATGTTCCATAATTACACCGTTTAAAGATCTGTCATCGGGAATGGCAACAGCAATGGCGGAAGAAATCGTTTCTCCCGGTTCGGAACTTGTTATACTTGCATAAGCCAGAGGAAGAAAACTTCCCGGTTTAACCTGAAAAGGCTTCACCTCTTTTGAAGCAGGAGGCAAAATGCTCGACATTTTAATTAAATTTGTATCACCGATTCCGGCAGCAAGAAGAGCGCCGTCAAAAGAGTTGAGTTCAGTTTCACCTTCACTTGCACCTGCACAGAAAAAGTGGATATCAGGGATGTTTTTCAGATCGATCATCATCTACTCCTATTTAGAAAACAGTTCAAAAACCCCGGGATTGTATATTAGCGTGCAACTCTGTGTCAATCATTTTTTTCTTTAAAAACATTTTTAATTTGAAAACAGTAAAATAGCGGTTATATTGTATGCGGCTTTTTTAATTATGTTGTCGGAGGATAATTTGGCTAAACCAAGAAAAAAAAGCAATAACAAAGGAAAACTGAGGCTTTACGGCTTTAATAATCTCACAAAATCTTTAAGCTTCAATATTTATGATGTCTGTTACGCTGAAACACCCGAAGACAGGAAAGCTTATATTGAATATATCGATGAGGAATATAATTCTGACAGATTGACAAGCATTCTTGAACAAGTTGCGGACATCATCGGAGCTAACATCCTTAACATTGCAAAACAGGATTACCATCCTCAGGGGGCAAGTGTTACAGTTCTCATCTCAGAAGAAAAGATCGTTGAGTGCGGAACAGCTATTGATGAAGAACTTGACGGGAACGGAGGTGATGTTGTCATGCACCTTGACAAATCCCATCTGACAGTTCATACATATCCCGAAAGTCATCCTGAAAACGGAATAAGCACTTTCAGGGTTGACATCGATGTTTCGACATGCGGCAAAATATCTCCTCTTAACGCTTTGAATTTTCTCCTTGACTCTTTTGAAAGCGATATTGTAAACCTTGATTACAGAGTGAGAGGTTTTACAAGAAGAGTTGACGGAAATAAGATATTTATGGATCATAAGCTCAATTCCATACAGAATTTCATATCTGAAGAAACTCTTTCAAGATACCATTCAGTTGATCTTAATGTCTATCAGGATAATATTTTCCACACAAAAATGATCCTCAGAGATTTTGATCTTAACAACTATCTTTTCGGAGTTGAAGAATCTCAGCTTAACACATACAAAAAAAGAAAGATAATAAAAAGATTGAAAAAAGAGATCAATGAAATTTTCTACGCAAGGAACATCCCCAATATTCCTATCATTTACTGACATCTGAAGCAGGTTCTGATTTATAAAGCCGAATCACTTACTTCATACTTTTTGTGTTTAGCTCTTTACAAAATTGATAAATCGTTTAGATTTAGTTTTGGTAATGTGTAATGTCGTTCTGAAACATTTAGGGGGTTACTGATGAAAACGGCAACTTTGATCATTTTTTTATTTTCAGTTTTTTTTCTGTTTAATTCATGCATCACAGATGAAGGTATGACTTGCGTAAACCTTTGGGACTGCGAAGTGGGATATGAATGTGTTGACGGATACTGCCAACCAACCGATAAGGGAGGCAGCGGAGATACCGGAGATACAGGAACGACTGGAGATACAGGAACTACCGGAGATACAGGAACGACTGGAGATACAGGAGATACTGGAGACACTGGAGACACTGGAGACACTGGAGACACTGGAGACACTGGAGACACTGGAGACACTGGAGACACTGGAGACACTGGAGACACTGGAGACACTGGAGACACTGGAGACACTG
>SLGQ01000173.1 GCA_007136595.1 Candidatus Sumerlaeota bacterium
CACCAATTATTCTTTCTATTGCTTTTTTTATTTCTTTTTCCTTTATCATTCAACCCTCTTCGAAACAGCAAAATTATTATATCATTAACAAAACCGTTGTCAAATCATTAATTTTTTGATGGGTAAGAATAATATTTATCTACATATCAGATCCACAGCACCTCCTTTAACAGACAATATTTTGTCTTTTATATTGATTTTTTGATGATTATGGATAACATATTGTCTTTTATCTGACTCTTGAATTTCCTACCAGAACAGTCTGCAGATAAAAACTGCGGCAAGTATTCCCGCTGTATCCGCCATAAGAGCGGCAGGTATTGCATGTCTTGCATTTTTAATCCCTACTGCACCGAAATATACCGCAAGAACATAAAATGTTGTTTCAGTGGAACCTTGCATCGTTGAAACAAGGAATGAAAGAAAGGAGTCAGGATCATTGCTTACAATTTCACTCATCACAGCAAATGCCCCACTTCCCGAAAGGGGTCTGAGAAGTGCAACAGTAAGAGAATCGGCAGGCATCCCTATCAACGATGTGACAGGGTTGAGCATTGCCACCATCATTTCAAGGGCACCGCTTTCCCTGAGCATTCCTACAGCTACAAATATTGCAACCATGAAAGGAATTATTTTTACAGCTACATTAAATCCCTCTCTTGCACCTTCTGTAACAGTTTCATAAAGTTTTACACCTTTCATATAACCGAACAGAAGAAATGTTACCATGATGACAGGGATGAGCCATGAAGAAATCGAACGGGTAACAGCATCCCATGTAAAAGCCCCTTCAAAAATGGAAATCCTGTAAACCATTCCGCCAAGAACAACTGCCATAAAAATAAAAAGAATGATTTTTTTCACAAAAGGAACTTTTTCAGGTGGTGTCTCTTCAATTTTTTCCTCTTTTTCTTCAATTATTTGAGGAGAAATATCCTCTTTGCCTTTTTGAAGAAATTTTACTGCAAATATGGCTGTGATCGTTGAAACTGTCGTTGCAAATATGGAAGGGATGAGAATTGATGCGGGATTACTTGCTCCGGCAGCGGCTCTTACCGCTATTACACCGAGAGGAAGAAGAGTAACACTTGATGTGTTTATAGCTAAAAAAAGACACATCGCATTGGTTGCCCGCCCTTTTTCAGGATTGAGTTTGTCAAGCTCTGTCATTGCCTTTATCCCAAGAGGAGTAGCGGCATTTCCAAGACCGAGCATATTTGCGGCAATATTCATTATCATTGAACTCATTGCAGGATGATCGTGGGGAACATCGGGAAAAAGCCTTGTCATTACAGGGCGGACTGCTCTCGCTATCATTTTAAGAGCTCCTGCAACTTCCATCACCTTCATAATACCGAGCCACAAAGCCATTGCTCCGATAAGACCGATAGCAAGAGTTACGGCAGCCTTTGCACTGTCAAAAGCGGCAGCAGTTACAGCATCCATCTTCCCTGTCCATGAAGCGGCGGCAACAGAAATCAGGATCATCATTAACCAGATGATATTTATCGGTGAAGGTCTCTCTTTCATGGAATCCTCAACATATATCCGGGGGCATTTTATCAACTTTCTTGAAATATACAATTTTTACCCTTATTTGATTTAAATCATTATTTTGATAAAATTGAGAGTTTTTACGATGCTTGAAATTTAAAAAGGGTGTAAATGAATAAAGAAAACCTTAGGAAAGCTATTGAAAACCTTCCTGAATGCGGAAGAATAATCGGACACGAAGATTTCAGAAATGCCGCTGTTCTGATACTTCTTTTTAAAAAAAATGGCGAATACCACTTTCTTTTCGAAAAAAGATCTGAAAAAGTGAGCCAGCCCGGTGAAATAAGTTTTCCGGGAGGACGGATAAATAAAGAAGATGCTTCCCCTGTTGATACCGCTTTAAGGGAAACGGAAGAAGAACTCGGGATCACAAGAGAAAAAATTGAAGTGATCGGGGATATGGGTTTGCTTTACAGTCCCCTCGGTGCAACAATAAAAGGTATTGTGGGCATTGCAGATATAAATTCCGTTGAAGATGTCGTCATAAACAAAGAAGAAGTGGATTATGTTTTTTCCGTTCCTGTAAAATATTTTCTTGATAACGAACCTGCCAAATACGAAGTTGTTCTTCATGCTCACAGCTATATTAAAGACAGCAATGGAAACAAAGTGGAACTTCTTCCTGTCAAAGAACTGGGGCTTCCGGAAATGTATGAAGGGTGCTGGGGACTTGGAAAACCCAAAGTTCTTGTCTATAAATGGAACAATGAAATTATATGGGGACTTACCGCAAGATTTGTATTTGAAGTTGTAAACCTGAGGCTTTATGATGATCAACACTGACTTTCCAAAATTTGACCTCGGTTTTTTGCCGACACCTTTAGTTGAGCTTAAAAATTTATCAAAATATTTGTCGGGACCGCATATTTTCATGAAAAGAGATGACATGACCGGTCTTGCTTTCGGAGGCAATAAAACCAGAAAACTTGAATATCTTTTGGGAGAAGCTCTTTTTGGCGGTTATGACACTTTAATTACAGGGGGTGCGGAGCAGTCAAATCATTGCAGGCAAACTGCGGCGGCAGCGGCTTTTGCAGGACTTGAATGTCACCTCGTTTTAAGCGGCAATCCACCTGATGACTTTAACGGAAACCTTCTTCTGAACAGGCTTTGCAAAGCTCAAATACATTGGGCGGGTGATTTCAGAAAAGGTGAAACGATCCCCTCGGTTGCTGAGGATCTTCGTTCAAAAGGTAAAAAACCTTACACCATTCCCTATGGCGGTTCAAATGTAACAGGAGCTTTAGGTTTTGTTGAAGCCGCAGAAGAACTTTCAATACAAATGTCAGAGAAAAAACTGCGTTTTGACCGCATCGTATTTGCCTCAAGTTCAGGCGGAACCCATGCAGGGCTTATGGTTGGAGCAGAAATTTACGGACTTGATTCAGAAATAACCGGAATTGCAATAGACAAAGAAGGTCTGGAAGAGGGAACATTCGGCAAAATGATACTGGATCTGACAAATGAAACAGCTTTGAAACTCGATATCTCAAAAGTTTTTACAAATAACGACATAATTTTAAAAAACGGATACACTGGAAACGGCTATGGAGTTGCCGGCAAACTTGAAAAAGAGGCAATATCGCTTCTTGCTTCTCTTGAAGGGGTGTTTCTTGACCCTGTTTACACCGGCAGAGCAATGGGGGGACTGATAGATATGATCCGCAAAAAAGAAATAACAGAAAAAGAGAGAGTTCTTTTCTGGCACACAGGGGGAACTCCGGCACTTTTTTCTTATGCTTTTGAGCTCATGAAATAAAAAAGTGACTTGACACTGTTCCCCGTTAAAGTTAAATATGGACGGCATGTTCATTTACCGGAGGTTAGTATGAAAAGGCTTTTGCTCTCACATGACAGAAAAATTCTTGGAGTTTGCGGCGGAATAGGAGAGTATCTTGATGTTGATCCCGCAGTGATCAGAATTCTATGGGTAATAGGCACCTTTGCCTCTTTTGGAATGGGAATCCTTATCTATATCATCTCATTCCTGATAATATCATCAGAATAAAACTCAGTTGGAAGTAAAAAATGGCTCGTTTATTATCCACTTGCCGTCTTTATTTTCTTTAGCTTCTTTAGTTATCATAGGGGTATTTCTGTTTATAAGAAGTCTGAGTCCGGTAACATCGATCATAAAGTGATAGTCGGTATCACTGTCTCCGGCACCGAAAAGAGGTCTTTTTGAAAGATCGGCTGCAGGTTCAAGAGCATCCTCTCCGGTTATGCCGAATATTTTTTCATTCATTTTACATCTTTTCCCCTTTTTATATGTAATAATTTTATTTTCACCATCTTTAAAAGGTCCGCAACCCGTTAAATCTGATGTGAGAACTCCATCTTTGACAACATTTTCTATTCCTGACACATTATCTTCATGAATCCCGAGATAGTTGGCAAAAGGGACAACAAGGATTTTCGGGGAAGCGGTTATTACTTCAACATGGAAACCACTTTCCTGAAGTTTATATATAAGCCATTCCATCTGAGGATATATCATTACAGATTCTTCTTTTACAGCTTCTTTTACCGCCATTTCACAAAGTCTCTCAATATCTTCAACACGGTATCCCCCAAGAAGATGACTCAACCATGCATAAGACGGTTCATAAAGATCCGGATCGTATCCGGCAAAAGCGGGGGTATTATCAGGCAATCTGCCTTCATTGTATATAATGCTCATAGCTTTAAAACATTTCATATCCGACCCTTTTATAAAACCATTCTCTATCAGACAGTTTTCTTCAAGAAATTGAATGCTTTTTTCAGTTAAATAGGGTGATGTTTTTTCCCAACTGCTGTATTTAAAAAGATCATTTTCCGCCATCCAGTTAAAAAAATAATCTCCAATGTCATTGAACACAACTGTATTGTCCCAGTCAAAAATCGCAACCGGAGGCTCCTCACAATTGTTTTTACAGGAGTTTCTCATCATAAAAGAAAGCAGTTTTTCCAAATTGTTGTTGTCCCATCCTCTATTTTCCATTGTTTCCTCTCTCAAAAAAATTCCTCCCGAAACCAACACCGCAATTATTATACAAAAAGCTGTATATACGATTAAAAGTCTATTGCTGTACAACTTCAACATAGCCTCCATGATTATCTTTGATCAATTCCTTTTTTTCAAACAATCTTTTTTCTTCCATTTCAAATAATATGTTCTGCTCTATCTTCACAGTTTCATACCACAAAGTTTCAGTATCAAGAACAATACCATGAAACCTACCCATTGAGCAACTTCCGCAATTAAGATACTTCTTTTTGGAATTGAAATGCCAAGTTTTATGGACTTCCATTTTGTGGGTATGCCCCATTATCAGAACATCGTGTTTTTTCAACAATTTCAATGCATAATTTAAATACTTGTATGAATTGTATTTTCTGGGGATTCTTTCAATTTCATCGTCAAACTTGACTATTGCAAGGTATATTCTGTTAACGATATCAATTTTACACATTGTTTTTAAAAGGGTCATCAAAAGAACACCTATAAATCTCCCGAGTTTCGTCCCGTTTAAAAAATCTGCATTATGTCCGTGTTCAATATGTATGGATTCCCCTTTCGAGTTTATTATCGTATAACTGCTCAACCCTTTATCAAGAATAATGTCATGATTTCCTTTAATAAAAACAGCTTTTTTTTCTCTTAGAAAACCTAAAAGCGCTTTATGTGTATCCTCTATTTCAGATATCCGGTATTTATACAGTTCAAAAATGTCTCCGTTTAAAATAATCTTGTCAATTTTGTTTGTATCGCAAACTTCTTTAAGCGTTTCCAGAAACTTTCCCGAATCCCATCCGAAAATATCCCCTCTGGCGTAAACCCCTAAATGAAGATCTGAAATAACAAGTATGTTCATTTTGTCTCACCGGTATTTTCAAAAACTTTCTCAATTATATTATAAGTTCCCATCCTTTCGCCATTGAGATATCCGTTCCATGCCGTTTGGGGAAATATTCCTGTGTCAAGGAGATCATGGAGCCATTCCGAACACTCCTTTGCTTTCCCGGGAGTTCTTATTGCAGCGTGAATTTCGTTAAGCCACCGTCGGTTAATTTTTTCGTGATGACCGACAGGGGCACTTGCAATAATAGGTATTCCCAGAGCACAGTAAAAACTCATTTCACTTGGTTTTGTCCACAAAATATCGATTTTCCTTAAAGCTTGATTAAAACAGTTATAGTAATCTTCAAATTTGTCTGCAAAAATTATACTCACCCCGAATCCAAGCAACTCTTCATATTGGCTGTCTGCAAAACTGCGTCTGAGAGTACTGTAAAGTTCTCTGTTTATTCCGCATGAAATCGTTAAGGAAAAATCTTTGTTCTTTATCTCTTTCTGCAAAGAAGCTGCTATTTTTAAAGCTGTTGAAGCCTGTACCCCCGAACCGCCTATGGCATACATAATATTTATTGTTTTTTCTGTTTCGGGAAATGAATCTATACCGAGTATGTCAAGAACTGTTTTTCCGTACATCTTTCTGAAACTGCCGGTAAGGTCAAGCCTTGCTATTCTTGCCGAAAGATCTTCCGCTATAATTTCCTGTTTTTCTTTTGATCCGATATTTTCTACAGGAAGCGGGAATCCTGTAACAAATATATTTTCATTTTTCACACCGTATTTTAAAAGTCTTCTTTTTGTTTTTCCACAAGGAACCATATATTTAATTCTGCTTTTTGCAGGATTTCCGGCAACCCATACCCTGTTTATGTCGGTATCAGTCACAATAAGCCAGTTACTGCCCGTTTTACACATACCGTCCATAGCAACTGCAGTTGCATAAAAAGTATGAATTACAGGAACATTTGTATCACAAGCTGCTTTTTCAGATATTTTGCAACATATTTTCTTTTTTTTGACCATTCTTTCAAGAATTACTGTCCCCAGAGTTTTCTCTTTTTCATCTTCTTTTGAATAAAGTCCCGGAAACTTCATCATTCTGTCAAGCATTCCGAAAATAAACTTTCCAATAAAAGGAAGTTCCATAGCCCTTGATATCTGATAGTAAAAGTATCTTGTTCTACTAAGTATTTTCTTGTCGTTGTCAGTTGAAAACTCTTTGTCATCACCGAGAACTATAACTTTATTTTCTCTAGCCCAGCTTTTTAAAGTCCAGGCAGCTCTCATGTGACCAAGACCCATGTGCGCTGTCACTATCCAGGCTTTTTGTTCCATCAAATTTCTTCCAATGCTGTTAATTCAGGCATTTCTTCGTAGTTAATTATGCTGTTTTTCCCCACTTTTATTTTTTTACCTTTCCATGTTACTTTTCTTGAAAAAAGAGGAATGAGATATGAAAAAGCAATCGTAAACTCTTTAGCGAAAAATGCGGGGATAAACATCACTATATTTTTAAACTTTTTGGCATCGTTTTTATTCACATATCTGAAGTTGATAAATTCGCAAATGATTTTGAAAAGGATCACAAATACTGAACTTTGAACTATTGCCGCATTCCCGCTGAAAAGAAGTCCGATAGATACAACTGTCGGATTCATGAAAACCATTTCAGCAAAATACCATTTTCTGTCTATATGATACCTCATTGTTCCCCATCGGGTCATTCTGTTGAAAAAAGATCTGAAAGAGGCATCACTGTTGATATTTGTTATCCATGTGTAATTTGTTGAAATATTGATCTTTCTTTTTTCATATTTTTTTCCAAGCATGTAATCTTCCGCAAGATATTTCAAAAAGTATGAAAATCCTCCGAAATATTTTTCAAGAGTTGTTTTTTCAACAAGCATTGATTTGCCAACTGTTATCTGTCTTTCCGCAATAGTCCATGCTCCTATGATCAAGCCGCTTACCGTAAAACTGAGGTGCATGTTTTCAGCAAGACTTGCCATAGTTCCGCTTCCTGAACCCCGGATAGGACAAAAAACCAGTTTGCTATCTTTTGTTAAACTTTCGTGCATCAGACTTGATAAAACATTTTTCTCAACATTCACATTTGCATCAGCTATCCAGTAGTGAGTTCCTGTTGCAACCTGTTCCATTTTCACAAGATTATCAACTTTGGGATTAAGGTCTTTTTTTGTTCCGGTATAAACGATCACTGTTTTGACAGAAGGAAATTCAAGTGCAACTTTTGTAATTATTTCAACTTCGGGGTCGGATTCTGTTTCAAGCCCGAAAATTACTTCAAAATCAGGATAATCCTGCTGATAAAATGTTCTGATATTATTTTCAAAATGGATATCGGCATTTTTTACAGGTTTAAGAATTGATACCCGTGTAAACATATCTTTCGGAATATATTCAACTCCCAAAGAAGACTTCTTAAAAGCACTTGTGAATATTAAAGAAACCACAAATGTTGAAACTGCCAGAAATAAAGATATAAAAACAACCGCCATCGCTTTCCTCCGCAACAAATCCGGAACCACAGTAAACTATGGATGTTTTTTCAATGTTTTGTTGAGATTAGTTTTTGATTAGAGAGGGGCTTATTTAAAATAAATCCCGTAGTTTGTGTTTTCGTGGATCGAGAAAGAAGCTTTTTCAAGCGGTTTTAGCGGTGAACTGTACCTCTGCGGATCTCCCAATTGCATTCCGTGATCTGAGGTGAATATTATCACCGTTGAGTCAAGTATCCCCCATCTCCAGAGCCATTCAAAGATAAGCTCCAGATTGTGATTTATATGCCTCATTACATCATAAAGAAGATCTCCGTGAGGACCTTTGTCGTGCCCTACCGCATCACTTGTCATGAAGTTTATTATGGCATATCCCGGTCTAGGATTGGGACCACTGCCGAAAAGTATTTCAAGTTGCGAAAGGAGGATGGCTTCCGTTGCCTGTACCGCAAGATGTTTGTACTCACTTATCGGCATTGTGGGAAGAGATGTCCCTTTTGCCGGCATGAGTGTTGAGAAATTAAGGATTTTTCCGCTCCTGTCAACGAGTTCAATGTCAGAAGTGTCAGCCCCTTTTACTGAAGGGCAGAAAATACTCATTGTGTATCCACCGTCTGACATACCCATTTCCCATGTTCCGAAAACCCTTTTTACAGCTTCATGAAGTGTTTCCCCTTCAGGAAGTACAGGATCAAAATACTGGCTTGTACCGACAGTTTCAACGATCGGGC
>SLGQ01000276.1 GCA_007136595.1 Candidatus Sumerlaeota bacterium
AAAAACCCTTTTGTAAGGAAAAAGAGAGGGGATTATGTTCTTTCCGAAATCGTGAACACTTGACTCATCCTTTGAATCCTGAGTGACAGCATTAACAAGTATGTCGGTTTTAAACAGATAGTTGCCCATACTCACAAGTGCAGTGTCAGGTTTGCCGGGGATACACTTAGGTTTCTCCGGTTTTTCTTCAAAACCTATCATCCTGTAATCTTTGTCTATTTCTATGACGCCGAAAGCGGAAGCCTCTTTTATCGGAACAGGAATGGCGGCAATTGTCATATCGGCATTTTTTATCTGATGGTAATTATACATCTGGTATGTATCCATCTTGTAGATATGGTCGCCACTGAAAACGAACACTTCTCTGGGTCTTTCATCTTTGATAAGGTTAAGATTCTGAAATATTGCATCGGCACTTCCAAGATACCAGTTGTTGCCTGTTCTCTGTTGAGCCGGAACACTGTCAACATACTGATTGAAAGTTTGTGCAAGGCTCCAGTTCCTTGCAATATGCTGATTAAGAGAATTACTCATGAACTGAGTTAAAACTTTTATCTGCATAAATCCTGAATTGACAAAGTTACTGAGAACAAAATCTACTATTCTGTAAGTTCCTCCAAAAGGAACGGCAGGCTTTGCTCTGTCAAGGGTCAAAGGTGCAAGTCTTTTCCCCTGACCGCCGGCAAGTATCATTACAAGAGCTTTTGACATTTTCTACTCCGTTTATTTATTGAACTCATCAAGTTTCTGTTGAAGCAATTCTTTTATTTCTTCCATTCTTTCAGGAGAATCAGCTTCAACTCTCAGCACTATTACATTTTGAGTGTTGCTTGGTCTCATCAAACCCCATCCATCCTCAAAAGTAACTCTGACACCGTCTATATCAACAACATCATAGCCGCCGTCTTTAAAATATTTGACAACATTTTCAACTATTTCAAACTTCTTGACATCATCCACTTCAAGTCTTATTTCAGGTGTTGAAAAAGTTTCAGGAATACCTTCAAGCAGTTTGTCAAAATCAACAAAATCCATCTTTGACGCTATTTCAAGCAATCTGAAAGTTCCATATATTGCGCAGTCATAGCCGAAAAAACGGTGCTTGAAAAAAACATGTCCGCTCATTTCTCCACCGAAAGCAGCTCCAACTTCTTTCATTTTAGCTTTTATCAGGGAGTGCCCCGCTTTCCACATTATTCCTTTGCCACCCCTTTCTCTGACATCATCATAAAAAGTTTTGCTGCATTTTACTTCGCCAACTATGGTTGCCCCCGGAACTTCTTCGAGAATATCTCTTGCAAAAATGGTAAGAACTTTGTCTCCCCATATTATTTTTCCGTTCCTGTCAACAAGCCCGATCCTGTCAGCATCACCGTCATAACCTATCCCCATATCGGCTCCGGTTTCTTTGACAGTTTTTATCATGTCCTGAATATATTCCTCAACTGTCGGATCAGGGTGATGGTTGGGAAAAGTTCCGTCAGGTTCTTCAAAAAGGCTGATCACATTGACTCCCATCTGTTTAAGCAGAGGTACGGCAACAAAACCTCCGACACCGTTTCCGCTGTCAATAACGATTTTAAGTTTTTCAGGGTTTTCAAGTTTAATGTTTTCAGTGATATATTTTTGAAAATCGGGAATAATATCATATTTTGAGTTCGTCCCTCTTGTTGAAGATGCTCTGAACTCATCATTTTCCATTATATCTGCAATTTTCTGAATTCCGTCACCATAAACAGGAAGATCAACAAGATTGATCTTAAAACCATTGTATTCAGGAGGATTGTGGCTGCCGGTTATCATTACAGCCGCCTGAACATCAAGATTGAACATTGAAAAATATGTAAGCCCTGTCGGAACCATTCCAAGAAAAACGGTATCAAGCCCGCTCTCGTTGAACCCCCTTATCAAAGCTTCTGCAAACATTGGGGAACTTTCTCTCGCATCATGACCGATGCTCACCGTTTTAAGCTCCGGGACTTCCCTTTTAAAATGAGTTGCACACCCTTTTGCAAGGTTATATGCAAAATCTTCAGTTAGATCTTTACCCACGATCCCTCTTACATCATACTGGCGAAAGATAGTTCTGTTGATCTCCATTTTTTCCTCCTTTTTATTGTTAACTCAGTTCAAAATTTCAAAAATAATCCCCTTCAAACATCTTAGAGTAATATACTTATATTAATTTGTGTTGCAAAATATCTTTGAATATTTGTGGGACAAAGTTTAAGATTCAGAGATAACAGAAAATTTCAATTAACTTCTATTCTTCGGAAAAATTGTCTTTTCCTACTCCGCAAACTGGACATAACCAATCGTCATCAAGGTCATCGAAAGATGTTCCCGGAGCTACACCGCCATCAGGATCACCAACGCCCGGATCATAAACATAACCGCATACATCACATACATACTTTTTCATGGAATCCTCTCTAATTAATTGTGTTAATAATCTTTTTTCCTATTTCGACACCAAGTTCGTAACATTTTTCCTTCACTTCTTCAGTCGGCGAATACTTTGCTTTAACTTCACCGACAACCTCGCATTCCATCTCCTCAAGATACTTTCTAACTTTCGGGACACCTTCCCCGCTCCATCCGTGAGAACCGAAAACACCTGCAAAAGGAGTTTTGAATTTAAGCCCTTTCACATAGGTAAGAACATCTGCCACAGATGGGAAAAGGTCATTGTTAAGTGTGGGGGTTCCAACTACTATTGCAGAAGCTTCAAGCATTTCAGAAGCTACATCACTTCTGCTTGACGACTGAAGCGACATCCTTTTAACTGAAACTCCTGTGCTTATAATACCGTTTTCAATGTACTGAGCCATTTTTTCAGTAGCTTTCCACATTGTATCATAAACTATGACAGCTTTCAGAGATGTTTTTCTTGCCGACCATCTTTTGTACATTTCAAACATTTTGCCGAACTGCCCCATATCTCTCCATATTGGACCGTGATCCGGAGCAATGATATCAAATTCAAGTCCCGATGCCTCTACCGTTTCAAGCAGTGATGAAACAAATTTAGAATAAAGGGTAATGATGTTGGCATAATAATCTTCGGACATCCTGAGAAGCAGACTCCAGGGAAGCTGATCGTCAAATCTTTCGGAAGTGGCGAGATGCATTCCGAAGGCATCCTGACTGAAAAGAAGTTTTTCTTCGACAAGATAACTGAACATACTGTCGGGCCAATGGATCATCCTTGTTTCCATGAACTTCAAAGTTCTATTTCCAAGAGAAAGTTCACCACCGTTTTCAACCGCAACAAGTTCCGCTCCCAAATCACCGAAATGTTGATCAAGAGCTTTAACACCCATTTTTGAGGCAAAAACTTTCTGCGGTTTAACAATGGAACAAACTTCTTTCAAAGTTCCGCTGTGGTCGGGTTCTGAATGGTTGGAAACAATATAATCAATTTTTTCCGGATCGATCACTGAAGAAACCCTTTCAATAAGCTCATCTTCAAAACCTTTTTTCACCGTATCAATAAGAGTCACTTTGTCAGCAAGAATAAGGTAGGCATTGTATGTAGTTCCGCGATGTGTGGAATATCCGTGAAAATAGCGGACATTCCAGTCAATTGCACCTACCCAGTAAACAGTATCGGTAACTTTGACCGCCTTCAATCTTTGAGTCATCTTAACCTCTTGTTATTCTGCAGGAGCTGTAAATGTTCTTGCACCAAGCTCTTTGTCAAGGATATACATTCCATGCCCGGATTCTTTCATCAATTTAAGTTTTTTAATGATCGCATCAACACTTGCTTCTTCTTCAACCTGTTCATCAACATACCAGTTCAGAAAAGAGCGGGTTGCATGATCATTTTCCTTTATTGCGACATTCATTATGTCATTTATTCTACCTGTAACTATCTGCTCATGCTCAAGAGCATGCTCAAAAGCAGCTTTTACACTTTTCCAGTCTTTTGGAGGTGCAGGAACTTCTGTCAAAAAAGGACGACCGCCCCTTTCAAGAAGATAGTTATACATTTTCTGTGCGTGAAAGAACTCTTCCTGCCACTGAACTTTCATCCAGTTTGCAAATCCGGTCAGATCAAGGCTGTCCATATATGCACCCATAGCCAGATAAATGTAACCTGAATAAATTTCAAAATTCATCTGGTCGTTTATCATTTTTTCAACTTTTTTGCTAAGCATCTTCTCCTCCTACTTTTTTGTTGTCCAGTTCCCATGAATGTTGCAATATTCCCTTGCAATGAGTTTTTCACTGTAAGGAACATAAAATTCTGCAACAGGCTCATCCCCCGGGTTGAGATATTTTCTCTGGATATAGTCACCGTTAATAACCTCTATCCACTCAATGTAGTGTGCATCAACCATAGGATGAAGAGTTGATCCGACTGTCACCTTAACTCCGTTTTCTGTTTTCTCAATTACAGGAACATGTTTTTCAATTGAACTGTCTGCGTTCTTTTCTTCCATTAATTTCATAGGCTCTCCGCAACATACAAGTGCATCCATTCCCTGATGGAGAACTTCAACGATGTTTCCGCAGATATCACATTTCCATACTTGTGCTCTTTTTGTCATTTTTTCCTCCTTAACCGCAGTTGTTTATTTCCATTTTTTCCATCTTTACATTGAGACAGCTAAGACTTGAAAGTTTGCCGTAAAGTTCTTCGTGTTTAGAAGAGTCTCCTGCAAGTTCAAGAATAATAAGACCATCTTCCGTACACTGGTCACCGGCAGCGGAATGAAGTCCGAGTCTGGTTTTTATTGAACATCCGTACTCTGTAAGGAGCTTCTGTACTTCAACAGCGGTCTCTCTTCTTTTGCCTACCATTATAAGCATTATAGTTTTTGTCATTTTAATCTCCTTACCAGTTTGTGTTGTTTACTTCAAAATATGCTTGCGGATGCTCACATGCAGGACATTTTTCAGGAGCACCTTTTCCGTTGTGAATGTATCCGCAGTTAAGACAACGCCATTCAACAGGTGTTTCTTTGCAGAAAGCTTCGCCCATTTCTATTTCTTCAAGGAGAGCTCTATATCTCTTTTCGTGATGTTTTTCGGCATTGGATATCATTCTGTACATATTTGCAACATCTTTGAAACCCTCTTCATCGGCAATTTTTGCAAATTCAGGATAAAGTTCTGTCCACTCTTCGTTTTCCCCACCAGCGGCTTCTTTAAGGTTTTCAATGGTTGTTCCAATTTTTCCGGCAGGATACATTGCAGTGATCTCAACCATTCCACCTTCAAGGAACTTGAACATTCTTTTTGCATGTTCTTTTTCCTGATCGGCAGTTTCTTCAAAAATAACTCTCACTTTCTCATACCCTTCTTTTTTTGCCTGTTTAGCAAAGTAAGTGTATCTCATTCTAGCCTGAGATTCTCCTGCAAAAGATTTAAGTAAATTCTGTTCGGTTTTTGTTCCTTTAATTGACATAATCGCCTCCTGTTGCGGTTAACAAATAAAATTTAAAGTATGTGACACTAAGTCTTTAACTTTCATCAAACCTAAGATATAAACAAATTATAAAAAAGTCAACCTTGTCCGAATTAAAAAACGGTTATTATCCTTAATCTTCATTGTTA
This sequence comes from Candidatus Sumerlaeota bacterium, assembly GCA_007136595.1. Taxonomy (GTDB): domain Bacteria; phylum UBP6; class UBA1177; order UBA1177; family UBA1177; genus SLGQ01. Next base: position 5,566 of record SLGQ01000276.1, read on the forward strand.
TCTTCCGGAACTTCATTTTCTGACTCTTTTTCCGCTTCTTTAAGCTTTTTTTCTTCTTCCTCTCTTCTTTTCCGTTCCTTAATTTCTCTGTATCCCCTGTCTCCATCAGTTGAGGTTTTAACTTTTCCGTCTGAAAGATCATAGTAGTAATGCCCGCCAAAAACATCTTCCGGAATTTCCTGGATTATTCGGGAACTTACAAGTTTTTCCAGTTTTTCATCAGGAGACTCTCCCGTTTTATCAATATATTTTTGGACAGCCTCAGTAAGATAAAGAAGGTTCGAATAGTGTTTAAGTTCTGTCTCAAGAAGATGCCTCATATACTTGTCTTCAGCAACTTCAAGCTTTGTTTTGGTATATTCATAACCGAGTCTGTAGCCTCCACCCATTGTGGCAACTCTTGATACCAGCCAGAAAAGCTGTTCGGGAGCACCTTCCATCCTTGAACCCTGGTACATTAAGGGATATGCCCTTTCCATGTCACCAAGCATCATATAGTAATTAAAACCCTGATTGAAAATATAAAAATATTCATCGGGAAAAAGTTCATGTCCAAGTTGAAGAAGAGAGTTTGCCGATTCCACTGCTTCTTCTGTCCTCATTGAAGAAATTGCAGCTTCCGCAAACCTGATGGGATAATTAAGGGTCGGATTTAATGCCATTACAACTCTGATCATATCTTCGAGCAAAGGGTAAGTTCTCGTTGTGACATAGTGTGTCCCGAAATAATATGCAGCCCTGATAAAAATGATGTTTGCCATGAAAGCATCAAAACCAAGATAAACAACCCTTGCAAAATCTGGTTGAGGATAGGCATCTATCGTTTCAACGACAGGTTTTTCGTTTTCCATCAAATGCCTTCGTACATGGATAAATGGAGGAATTACTGCTATAAGCAGTATAAAAGCAATTAAAACTGACCATTTTTTCATAGCTTTACTCCCTCATTTTTTTTATTTTATTTCTTAAACTGACTATCAACTCTGCAAGAAAACCCATAAACATAAAAATCAAACCGGACAGAAAAAGTCCGACAATGAAATAAAGAAGCGGTCTTGTTCTGAAAGCAGGCTGCCCAAGAACAAAAGTTGAATAGAGAAGCCAACCGGTAACGACAAAAGATAAAAATATCTGAAATATTCCCATTGACCCGAAAATTCTCATCGGTGCTTTCGTAAAAGTGAGTACAAATTTAACAGCGATCGAGTCAAGAAAAGAAATCGGTATCCGTCTGAAACCGAAATGGCTTTTGCCACTTTTTCTTCTATACCACTTCACGGGAACTTCAACAGCTTTATAACCTTTTTCATGAAGGATCTGGACAAGAAATCTGTGCCAGTCGCTTCTAAGTTCAAGGTCTTTGAGACATTCCCTTTTAAATGCTTTTATCCAGTTCATATCATGGAGTTTAATTCCGAAAAGGAACTGACTTATCTCGTTATATACTTTTGAAAGAAAAACTTTGAACTCCCTTCTCTGTTCTCTCCTGCCGCAAACTATGTCAACTCCTTTGGTAAAACCGTTAAGAAGTGCAGGAATATCTTCATCCGGATGGGACTCAAGATCTGAAGGGAGAAAAATGATTATTTCTCCGGTACACTCTTTAAAACCGGTTTTCATCGCTTCGGTAAGCCCCATATTTCTCTGGTGTTTAAATATTTTGACCCAATCTTTGTCGGCAGATGCTATTTTTGCGGCGGAATAACTGTTATCAGTTGAACCGTCATCAACCATTATCAGTTCTATATCAACTCCCGCTGCAATTCCACCCTTCTCAACTCTTTCGATAAGTTCAGGAAGATTTTGCTCTTCATTTGCAAACGGTATGAAAACAGAAACAAGCATCTTTATTCACCTGCCTCATCAGAAAGTTTAATCTTTCGCTTTTGGGGATCTTTGTGCTGCCTGAAAAGAATTATCGTATTACCTATAATTCCGCATATATCACACTTCAGAGATTTTTCCGTTTCAGAAGCAATTTCTTCTTTTTCATCTTTAAAATCTATCAGTTTGATCTTTATAAGTTCATGCCTGTCAAGAGCATTGCTTATCTGCTCAAGAACCTGAGCAGTCAGACCGTTTTTCCCGATTTGAACAACGGGTTTTAAGGAATGGGCTTTTCCTTTCAGCATCTTTTTTTGTTTTCCGGTAAGCATTAAATCCTCCCTTTTCCTTGTACTATATTATTTTTTATAAGCCAATCATCAAGTTTTTCAAGCATATCCTGAAGACTTTTTCCCCATTTAGGAGCAACAAGGTAATCTCCCGGAGTGGTCGTAAAAAGTCTCATTAAAACAATATCCTCAGAAATTTCAGCAAGTATCCTCCCGACAGTTGTAAGATATTTTTCTTCATCCATAAGGTCAAACCTTTCCTGTTCAAAAATTTTTTCCAATTCCGTACCTCTGTGGATTTGAAGGTGGTGAAGTTTTAAACCTTTGACCACAGGATGCCGGGTGCTGACAACAGTTGTCCGGATCATTTCATCTATGGTTTCTCCGGGAATTCCAAGTATAATGTGAGGTGCAACTTTAATTGTTCCTTTTCCATATTTTTCAACTCTGTCAAGAGCTTCAATGTATGATACAGAATCATGCCCTCTGTTAAGCCATTTCAAAGAATTATCACACATTGACTGCAAACCGAGCTCGATCCACACTTCATCAGTTTTTCCATTTGAAGCTTCCATAATAAGCTCTATCTCTTCCTTCCCCAGGTGATCAGGTCTGGTTGAAACTATAAGAGAAACAATTCCGTCAAGAGAAAGTGCTTCTGAAAACATTTTAAAAAGCAGATCTTTCGGACCGAAAGTTGAAGTTCCATTTTGAAAATATGCGGCAAATGAATTTGTGTTGTATCTTCTATGTAAAAAGTCTTTCGTTTTTTCAAATTGTTCGCGCCAACCCTCTTTGAAAGGGATGATAGAGTTTTCAGGAACAAAACTGTCATGACGACAAAACACGCAGTTATTCCAGGGACATTTTATCCCGGTATCAAAAGAAATACGGGAAACCCTGCTCCCGAACCTCTTTTTCATATATTTATTAAAAGTGAGAATTCT
>SLGQ01000298.1 GCA_007136595.1 Candidatus Sumerlaeota bacterium
CTTCGTTTTGAGGGTAGTAATTTTGTTCAATTTTTATTTCTGTGATATCCTCGATATTCCGTTCACCTTCTTCTTTGATGATCTCTCTTACATGGTCAGGTGTTATAGCTATAAGTGGTTTTATGTAACCGTCTTTGAAATATACAAGAAACAATTTTTCTTTTACCCGTTCTTTTTTTTCGCTGTCCATCATCTCTCCCTCAAAAAAAAATCTCCGGCTAATATAACTGCTGAAAACATTAAGAGTCAAGAGAGATTTTATAAAAACTTTAAATACGAAAGGGTGTGTGTATAATCAGGAAGAGTTTTTTTTGAGCGGATAAACATGTTCCTGCTGTTACTTTTCACCTTTTTTCAAATAGAAACATTCAGCGTTGGTGAAGGCTATTTTGTTTTAATTGATTCTCCGAAAGATGGAACCACTTTTTCGTCATACCGCCTGAGCAATCCGGAAAGAATAGTTCTCGAAATAAACGGGTCTTTAAAGGAAACATTTTCAAACTTATCTCCCCCGGTTATCAAAGTTGAAAAAACAGAAAGAAGTAACTTTACAAGAGTAATATTTCATGTCGAGGAGAGGAGCTTTTATACTGTCTTAAACAGAGGGAACCAAATTCTCATTGGATTCAGGGAAACGATTTTTCTTGATCATGAAGATTTTGATTCGATTGCCGGAATGCTTCGGGAATATGTAAAAGCTGAAAAAGAAGTTAAACCGCAACCTGAAATGGAAGTTGTTGAAAAGAAAAGAGATGAATCGGAACTGATTTCTATAATGATGAAAGAACGGGAAGTGAGCAGAAAGAGAGCTGAAGAAGAAAAACGCAGATTGGCAGAACTTGAGCGACAACGGATAGAAGAAGAAAAACGAAAACTTGCAGAACTTGAACGGCAGAGGATAGAAGAAGAAAAACGAAAACTTGCAGAACTTGAGCGACAACGGATAGAAGAAGAAAAACGAAGATTGGCAGAACTTGAAAGGCAACGGATAGAAGAAGAAAAACAAAGATTGGCAGAACTTGAACGGCAACGGATAGAAGAAGAAAAACAAAGACTTGAAGAACTTGAGCGGCAACGGATAGAAGAAGAAAAACGAAGACTTGCGGAAATAAGGAAAATTGAGTCTGAAAAAGAAAGAGAGAGACTTCTTGAACTTGAGCGGCAACGGATAGAAGAAGAAAAACGAAGACTGGCGGAACTTGAAAGGCAGCGGATAGAAGAAGAAAAACGAAGATTGGCGGAACTTGAACGGCAACGGATAGAAGAAGAAAAACGAAGATTGGCGGAACTTGAACGGCAACGGATAGAAGAAGAAAAACGAAAACTTGCAGAACTTGAGCGACAAAGGATAGAAGAAGAAAAGCAAAGATTGGAAGAACTTGAGCGACAAAGGATAGAAGAAGAAAAACTAAGATTGGCAGAACTTGAGCGGCAACGGATAGAAGAAGAAAAACGAAGACTTGCTCAAAAACAGGAAAAAAGGAAACGGGAAGACATACCTCATAAAAAAGCAGTGAGAACAGAAGATGGAGAAATAAGGCATCTTACAGTTGTTAAAGCTGAAAAAAAATCAGAAATGTCAGAAAAAATATCAAAACTGCCTGTAAGAAAAGTTGGAGAAAGGGGAGCTTTAAAAAATCTTTCTTTCAGGAAATTTGCTGAGTTTTCAAGGGTTTCTTTGGAAATAACAGGCGACATAGATTACCAGTTCAGAGAGATAAAGGGCGGTTTTGTAATTGATGTCAGAAATTTTGGAAAGATACCCCAACATGTTCTTCACATTATTGATACAAGGGCGTTTAATGCTGAAGTTGAATATATTTACCCCAAAAGAGTAGATGATATTTTTAAAATATACATAAAAGCTGAGCCGGGAATTGCAGTGAGAAAAAGCGAAGACGGAAATATCGTCAATCTTGATTTTTTTGTTCCCACTATTAAGTAGTCATGGTCAGATACATTGAAACTCACCCGGAAGGTTTCGTTTTTCTTGTTCCGGAACTTTTAAAGGAATATGGCAGGCTTATCATTGAAGCTCCTGATTCGGGACAGGCTGCTTATTTGTGTAGCGCTTTAAATTCCTTTGATTTCAATTCAGTCCTTTTTTCACCTCAGATCCTCCTTTTGGAAAGAGGGGGAACAGATGTTGATGCACAAACGGCATACTCTAAAGTAGTTGAAGGGATAGTTGATGTTTTGATAGTAACTTCTGTTTCGGCAGGGTTGAAAGTTCCCGATTTTGACACAGAAGAGAAACTTATCGTTGAAAAAGGAAAGAATTACAGAATAAGTGAAATGGTAAAACTGCTTGCTGACTGGGGATATAAAAAAGTATCCATTGTCAGGGAACCGGGAGATTTTGCTTTAAGAGGTGACATTCTCGATGTAGGCCTTTTTGCATCAGGAAAAGGGGTAAGAATAGAGTTTTTTGATGATGAGGTTGAAAAAATCAAAGTTTTTTCCACCGCTTCCCAAAGAAATATCAAAGATGTTGAAAAAACTATCGTACCGAGACTTCTTTTTTCTTCGGTATTACGCAGTGACTGGAAAAATGTGCTTGAAAAAAACAACCGCAACCTTTCAATGAAGGAGATACTTGAAGCTGAAGAAGCTATCGGCAGCGGAGTTTTTTCATCATGGGATATGTTCCCTCTTTTTTCCGGAGACAAGACAATTTGCGATGTTTTTGGAGGAACATTTATAAAATGGGAAGAAACAAAAGGGGAAAACTATCTGAATGAAATGATGGAAAGGTTTGAAAAGGAGAGAAATAAAAGAGTGGAAGAGGGAAGTTTTCTTCCGTTTGCTCTCAAAGCATCTTTCGGAGATGTGAGAACTCCTGATATAAAAGCAAGTGCAATGTTTTCTTCTGCCGGGATGATTGAAAAATTCAGAATTCACCATGTCGATCTGGAAGAAGATCTTAAAACGGATGTTTCAGCTTTTTTCAAAAAAATTAAAAGAGGAGGAAACAGTTTAATATTTTTTTCCAAACCCAATGAAATAGATTTTTTTGTAAATGCAGCGGAAGAAAATGATGTCGAGTTGCTTCATGTTGAGAAAATACCCCAAACAATAGAAGATGAAAGTTTTTTTATTGTTGAAAATAAGCCGTGGTTCGACCCTTCCAAAGTTTTATCTATCCCTGAAAAAAGTGTTTCTCTGATATCTTCCGAAATTTTAAAAAAGCATGCGTCAGCCGATATTGCTGAAAAAGATCACATGGAATATGTTCCTGAACAGAGAGAGTTCCTGAACCTTGAAACTCTTGCTGAAGGGGAATTTGTTGTCCACTATAATTTTGGAATAGGTGTTTATGAGGGGATAAAAAAAATAAATTCAACAGATTGCATTGTTTTGAAGTATGACAGGGATGATAAGCTCTATGTTCCTGTTTACAATATGCATTTTATTTATCGTTACAGATATGAAGAAGGTTATTTCCCGAGATTAAGCTCTTTACGGACAAATACTTGGGAAACTACTAGAAATAACGCCAGAAAAGAAATCGAAAAGGTTGCTGAAAGCATATTGCAGCTTTATGCTGAACGGAGTGTCGAACAAACTGATTCCATGGAAGTCAGCACTGAAATATACAGGGAATTTTCTTCGAGATTCCCTTACAGGTTGACAAAAGATCAGGCAACTTCGATAACTGAAATTGAAAGTGATCTCAGCAGTGACAAAATAGTCGACCGCTTACTTTGCGGCGATGTCGGGTTCGGTAAAACCGAGGTAGCAATGAGAGGTTGCATGATCGTTGCCGCAAACGGAAAACAGAGTGCGGTTCTTACTCCGACAACCGTTCTTGCTTTTCAGCATTTTAGAACTTTTTCAAAAAGATTCAGGGATATGCCTGTAAGAATTGAAATGCTTTCGAGGTTTCACTCTCCTTTAAAACAGAAAGAGGTGATAAAAGAGTTGAAAGAGGGAAAGATAGATATTGTGATCGGCACTCACAGACTTCTTTCTCAGGATGTTCAGTTCAAAGATCTGGGATTCCTTGTTGTTGATGAAGAGCACAGATTCGGAGTTTCTCACAAAGAAAAGATCAAAGATGTCAGAAAAGGGGTCGCATCATTGAGTATGACTGCGACACCTATCCCGAGAACTTTGCAAATGTCGCTTCTGGGGATAAGAAAAGTATCATTTATTAAAACCCCTCCCGGAGAAAGAAAAAGTACGGTAACTTTGGTTCTTGATTACAGTGATGAAATAGTTAAGGAAGCGATCCTTGCAGAATTGTCAAGAAACGGGCAGATATATTTTGTCCACAACAGGATATCTTCACTTCAAAGTATCAAGCAGAAGATTGAGTCAATGATAAGCGGAATAAAAATTGGAATTGCTCATGGAAAAATGGATGAAAAAGAACTGGAAAATGTGATGGTGAACTTTGTTAACAGAGAATATGACATGTTGCTGTCAACCACTCTCATAGAGTCAGGAATAGATATTCCCCTTGTTAATACAATCATAATAAACAGAGCCGATACTTTCGGGCTTGCACAGCTTTACCAATTAAGAGGGAGAGTGGGGAGGTGGAACAGGGAAGCCAAAGCATATCTATTCGTTCCCAGTCTCAAAAATCTTACTCCCGATGCATATTCAAGACTTTCTGTCATTAAAAGATTCGATTATCTTGGAGCAGGGTTTGATGTGGCTACGGAAGATCTTAACATCAGAGGTGGCGGCAATATTTTAGGTTTCAAACAATCGGGGAAGCTCAGAGGTGTAGGGAATGATCTCTATCTCGATTTACTGAGAAAAAGGATGGAAGAGTTGCAAAGCGGTGTTCCTGCAGGAAGTGAAGAGTTTGAAATTTCTTCAGATATTGATGCATATATTCCCGAAGAATATATTTCCGATGGGTATGTAAGGGTAGGTTTTTACAGAAGGTTGTCAGAAATTGGAACTTTAAGTGAATTGTCGGGAGTAAGGGCAACTTTAAGGGAAATGTTTGGAAAAATTCCTCCGGAACTTGAAAACCTTCTTTTTCTCACTTCAGTAAAACTGGAAGCTCTAAAAGCTGGAGCTTACGGGATAATTGTAAATAGAAACAACTTTACACTTAAAATTTCATCAGCTTTTGTTCCAAAAAACATGGATCATCTTTTTGAATTTATTGATAATTACAAAGGGAAATTCAGCGACTCTCATTCCATATCTTTTGAAATAAAAAATATTTCTGAGATAAATAATATTATTGCCGATTTTAAAGGGCTGGTTACTGAGCAGGCCAGATAGTAAGGAATATATCGTGTCCACCAATGTTTTTGTTAAAATCTATAGACCCTGAAGTGTATCCGGTTATAAAAATGTTCCCTGCATAGTCAAGTGCTATTGATTTCACGGAGTCATCACTTTTCGATCCCCAGAGCTTACTCCACAGTTTTTTACCCGAGGGATCATACTTTATTAAAAATATATCTTCATATCCGGAACCTGTATGTCCATCAAAGTTGCCGGCAGAAGTTCCTACGGCATAGACATTTCCCGCTTGGTCGACATCAACAGAAACCCCGATGTCCCCACTGACAGTTCCCCTTTGATTTACCCACTCAAGATCGCCTTCGGTGTTCAGTTTCATTATGAAAAAGTCCCAGTTCCCATCAGAAGAGTTATCTTGAAAAACACCGTAAGTTTGCCCTGTGATAAAAATATTTCCATCGTTGTCAACAGATATATCATTTCCAATGTCCCGATCAGGTGTCCCTAATATTCTTGTGAAAAGAAGGTTCCCGTCATTATCGATTTTTTTTACAAAAATGTCTTCCATTCCAATAGGTTCCTCCCCTCCAAGATGGCCTCCCGTGTATCCTGTGATATAAATGTTCCCATCAATGTCGATCGCAGCACTCTTTATTTCGTCAGGACCACTTGTGCCCCATTGTTTTGTCCATTTCATATCTCCGTCGGGATCAAATTTTGAAAGAAATATATCACTGGATCCAAAATGATCATTGTCTTCCATCCCTGACATTGTTTTGCCGGCAACAAAAATGTTTCCATCGCTGTCTGTTAAAACAGTTCTTCCTTCGTCAAGTAAGTCGGTGCCCCACTGTCTTGTCCATACCCACTCTCCTTCGCTGTTCCATTTTATTAAAACAGCATCAAAGTCCCCTATGAAAGGATTTCCATCAAAAGGGAGTCTCGTTGATCCTGTTGCATAAACATTGCCTTCATTGTCAACAGCGACAGATTCACCATAATCCCAGTCAGCAGTACCCCTTATTCTGGTCCAGGCTTCAGAAATATCTTTGTTCCATTTTGTGACGAAAATATCCCATTTCCCGGAATTGAATTGATCTCCCATCGAGCCTTCTGTATTTCCTGCAACATAGATGCTGCCTGATTTATCTACAAAAATATCCTTCCCCTGATCATTTTTATCTGTTCCCCATTGTTTGGTTTCCCTGTAATATATCCATTCTCCTGAAACACACTTACTTACTACACCTTTAATCGTTTGAGTGGTTCCATTTATACAGCCGTCAGGATCAGCACAACCTCCTTCATTTTCCCATTTTCCTTCTTCGCATATTTGAGATTGGCTCCCTTCGTCGTTCATTCCGCATGCAACTTCCCTGATCGATCCGTTTTTGCACTCATCGGGATCATCACAATCACCGAAATTAACCCAGACCTCTGATCTGCAAACCTGCTCCTGTTCTCCATTGCCATTATGTCCGCATGGAACAGTTCGCCTATCATCTTCATCTGAGTCTTCACACGATTCCTGCCCGGTGTTTCCTGTATCTCCGGTATTACCGGTACCTCCAGTGCTGCCTGTGTCTCCTGTGCCGCCAGTAGTTCCCGTGTCCCCATTAACAGGCGGATTTTCATTGCATGATGGTTTCCCGCCTACAAGGCGGCAGAATTCTCCAAAATTAACATTACAAACTCTTCTTATTTCCCACACCTGATCTTTACACTCCAGTATTGATAAGGTGTCATCAGAACATTCCGTAACTCCGTCATAAAGACACTTTTCTCCTGCTGCAAATTTTTCTTTTTTTTCATCTGATCCGCATGAATAGATAATTGCGGTAGAAATCACAAATAAAATCAATGCTGTTAAAACCGTTAGAGCACGCTGTTTCATGTCTTACCTCAATATGGACACACACCACTAAAACAACTTATGATATCTTACATAGCCCATCAAGTCAACAGTTGATAATATTTTTCAGGTTGATTATTTCTATTGAACTTGACAAAAAATAGAGTTTAGATTAGCATTTTCCGTTGGTTTTTAGTTTGTGAGGCAAAACTATGAAAAATTTTTGGATTGTGTTTTTAATGGTCAGTTTTTTTGTTGCTTTTTCCGTTTCATGTGGAGAAAGTGATTCAGGATTTGTTAAATATGACCCTGCAACGGATGATGAACATCAGGTCGATCAGGATATGGTTCCTGATGAAGAGGAAGAGATAGTCGATGATATTGAGATTATTGATGAGGGTCCCGTTGAAGAACCGGATGAAACTCAAGTTGAGGAGCCGGATGAAGAGACCCCTTTTGAGAAAATAGGTGACTTTAATCTGAGCTTTGATGGTCAGATAAACACTGATTTAAGCAACTACATGAGTATAAGGGGTGGAGCTGGAGCAGTTAATTTCAACTACAAAATGACACCATATACTTTTGGTGAACTTACCGTTATAATAGTTCAACTTTTTCCTCTTGCCATCCTTCAGCAGGGAAATGTCGCTGTAATGTGGCTCGACAGTGCTCCGGGTCTTGGAGCAGAAGTTAAGCAGGTTTTCGGGTTTACATTCCCTTCCACTATTCAGCCTGGTGAACAGAATATGGAAACAGCGCAAGCATTTGCTTTTTATGGAGACATTGATGTCAATGTTCAGGGTGGACAGTTTGATATAAGGTGTGTCAGAGCAGCTTCATATCAGGGTAATTTAAATGTCATTTTTTATGACGGGGCAAATGCCAATTTTACAGCCTCCGGTGATCTGCTTGATCCTGCGGCGGCAGGCTCACAGCTTCCCTATCCTGTTTGTCCCGAGTAGTTCAGGTTTTGAGATTTGAAAACAGTTAATTCTTCAGGTTTTTTTGCCTATCACAGCAACGATCTTAAAAAACTGGCTGTAAGGGCTGCAACTGTTTTAAAAAGTGCAAGGTCTAAAAATTCTCTCAAAAAAACAACAATAGTGATACAGACCCCCGGAATGGGTCGCTGGTTCTCTTTGCAGATGGCTGAGATTGAAGGTGTGTGTGCAAACCTTGATACTGTTTTTCCTGAAAACTTCCTTTTTAAGATTGGAGAGGATGTTCTGAAAATTGAGGGGGATAGCTCTTTTTTTGAAAAAGAAAATCTATCGTGGCTCATATACGGAATGCTTGAGTCTGATCTGATGAAAAACAAGTGTTTTAAAAGTTTGACAGACTATGCCGCAGGAAAACCGGTCAAAAAGTATCAACTCTCACAAATGTTGGCAGATCTTTTTGATCAATATACGGTTTACCGTCCTGAAATGATAGAAAAATGGCATAAGAACGAATCTTATTACAAAAATGATAAAGATGAGTTTTGGCAGAAAGAATTGTTCCGTGAAATAACAGCAATGCCGGAAAACTCAA
>SLGQ01000237.1 GCA_007136595.1 Candidatus Sumerlaeota bacterium
ACAAGCCACCAGGTCGTTCAGGGAGATATGTTCCCTGCGATACAGCTTAAACTCAATGAGCCGATGACTTTTACCTGGACTCCGAGCGGAATGGAAGGTACTGTCGAAATAAATATAAGTGCGATGGCAAATTTTAATGCTGTCAGTGTCAGTTGCCTTGTTGAAGATAACGGTGAATTTACTATTCCTCATGAATTCGCGTCACAGTTGATATTTGGGGAAAGTATGTTCGATATGATGGGGAATATGCTTACAATAACCCGTAATTCTGATGCATATATTTCAGGGGACTCCATATCGTCAGGTAAAATCGGTTCCGATCAGATACTCCTTGTAAACATACAGCCTGTCCACTAGATTTTCTTTCAGCAGATCACCATCCTCCATTCTTGACAAACCGGTTTTCATTTTATAGAGTTTCAGGTATCCGGTTCTATTGCAATGAATTTTTAATAATTTTGGAAGGAGGTTTCCATGACTCAGAAAGCCGACATCAAGTGGAGTGAGCTTAGATTCAGTTACATTGAATGCGACTACAGATTTATTTCTGTTTACAAAGATGGAAAATGGGATGAAGGTGAACTTTCACAGGGACACCATATTTCAATTCATCAGGGCTCAACTTCTATCCACTATGGACAGCAGTGTTTTGAAGGAATGAAAGCTTATACTACGAAAGAGGGGAAAATTGTTCTTTTCAGACCTGACAGAAATGCTGCAAGAATCAGAAACTCATGTGAAAATCTTCTTATGGCTGTTTATCCTGAAGAAAAATTCATTGAAGCAGTTAAAAAAGTTGTCAAAGCAAATGAGAGATTCGTTCCACCTTACGGGAGCGGAGCTTCTTTGTATATAAGACCGTATATGATAGGAGTAGGCGAAAATGTGGGTGTAAGACCTGCACCTGAGTATATTTTCGGAATTTTTGTAACTCCGGTAGGTCCTTATTTCAAGGGCGGTCTTACTCCGTGCCACTTTGTTACATCCAAATATGACAGAGCTGCACCGAGAGGTACAGGAGGGATCAAAGTGGGTGGTAACTATGCTGCAAGTTTGCTTGCACATAAAGAAGCAGTTGATGCCGGTTTTGCTGACTGCATTTATCTTGATCCGGCAACACACACAAACATTGAAGAAGTGGGTGCTGCCAACTTTTTCGGAATAACTCCTGATAATACATTCATAACCCCGAAATCACCATCCATTCTCCCTTCAATAACAAAATACAGCCTTATGCATATTGCCGAAAACTCTCTTGGAATGAAAGTTGTTGAAAAAGAGATCCCTGTGTCATCTCTTGATCAGTTTTCCGAAGCGGGAGCATGCGGAACGGCAGCAGTAATAACTCCTGTAGGATCTATAACTCACGAAGGAAAGAAGTATGCTTTCTACGGTGAAGGGAACGAAGTTGGACCGGTTACAAAAAAGCTTTACGAAACACTTACTTCCATCCAGTGCGGTGACTTGAAAGGTCCTGACGGTTGGGTGGTTGAGATCTGATAAAAAACCTCAGTTATTCATCTTTTTGGACAGCCTTTACAATTTCTGCGGTATTTTCCTTGTTTACAGGGGACATTACTCTGGCAACTATTGAAAGTGATTCGCTTTCTTCACAGACCAGTTTCATGATCATCATCATTGGAACAGAAGCTATCATTCCGGGTATTCCCCAGATAAAGCCCCAGAAAACCAGCCCGAAAAGAACGGTTACCGTATTGAGCCTCATTTTATTTCCCATAACAAAAGGCTCGATTATATTTCCTATCGTAAACTGAATAACAATAAGTACGGAAAGGAGGGTAATTGTCCTCCATGATGAGTCAAACTGTATAAAACCCATTAAAACAGGAGGAACTGTTGCAATTATTGATCCGATCGAAGGGATAAAATTCAAAAGAAATGTTAAAAATCCGAAAAACAATGCAAATTTCAGCCCGAAAAAGTAACACAACAGTCCTGCAAAAATACCTGTCAATGCACTTATGACAAATTTTATTCCCATATATGCGGAAAGCGAACTTCTGATATTCTGGAATTTTTCAACACCTGTCGGAATATCTTCTCCCAGAACCTTTTTAACATACATTTCGCTTGCGGAAATTCCGTTGAGAAGAATTACAAAATAAAGAGAAAACATAAAGAAAGAACCCCCGAAAGAGCCGAGATTTTTAGCGGTAGTTCCAACTACGGAAGTAATAAGTTCCCGGTCAACGAGTCCAACGATCATTTCATTAAGGTCAAATTCCAATTCATCGTGAATGAGAGGGATCACCGATTCGATAGATTCTATTCTGTTTAAAAGTTGCGATACAAGCATTTCCTGTTCACTTGAAAACTGCCTGAAAGTTATTATAAAAATATTTGCTATGAAAAATACTCCGGCAAGCAGGGAAAGTGATATAACAGGCATGACGAGGTACCGGGGAACCTTCATTTTTTCAAGCTTGGAAGCTGCCGGATGAGCAAGAAGTACGGCAAAAACGGCAAGAACAAGAGGTATCAGTATTGAATAGAGAACTTTCATCATATAAAAAACAAATCCGAGAAAAATGATCAGCAGGATGTTTCTTATATCTTTTATGTAACGATCTTTATTTTGCAAATAGTTCTTTTCCGGCATTTTGTCAGCTCCGCTGAAATAAAGTTATATTTATCAATTTAACCACTTTCATCTGTTTTATCATCTTTCCCGATATATCTGTTTAAAATATCTGAAATAAGTTCAGGAGGATAAATTATTCCTGCAGAACGTGGAATATAAACGAGAGTTTCCCCTTTGACATTCTTAACTTCTTCCAGTTCAAGATTGTCGTTTATAACAAAAACCGTCGATTCATCACTGAAAGATCTGAACCTTCCTCCTGATATGACAAGTTTGTTGTCTGTAAATGACTTTAACAGAGAACCGCAGGGATAGACGCCGATAACTGAAATAAAAGCTTCTGCAACTTCTTTTTTGAAAACTCCGTTTTTACTGTTTTTTATAATTTTCAGCAAAGCTTCCTGTCTGGACATCAAAGGTCCGGCATATCCCACTCTTTCGGGCCAAACTTTTGTAACACTGTCATAATATGAAACAACTTTCAATATCTCACCTGACAATGATCCACTCGAACAGCTATCTTTTCCAATGCCTTCATCGGTAAAATCAGTTATTCTGAAAGAAGAGTTCAAAGCAGCTTCAATTCTGCTGTAATTAAATTCATCCATTCTTGAAAGTGCCATGTACCCTTTGTGAAGATCTCTTGAAAGATACTGGAAATATCCTGAAATCCCTGTTCTTTTTACTGTAATTTTATCAAGTCCCAACTTTAATGATACAAGCACTGAAAGAATAGCCCTTGATACAGCGGAAGAGGCTTTAAAACTCCCTTTGTAAGAAGGAATGGAAGATAAAAAAAGGATAAAGTTGTGGATCCTGCCACCGCTATTTTCATTTGCTATAGATATAAGATCCTGCACATTCCTTTCCACTGTTCTGAAAGGAATGGCTTCAGCCATTTCGATCATTTTTTTATATTCCAGATACTCACCGGCAAGATTTCTGTATATTCTTCTTAAAGATTGAGATGCTGTATAGATGGGTAAACTTCCTGATTCTTCGGGATCATAAGGGTAAGTGGTGATCTTATCAAAGTCGGGCAGTTCACCTTTTACTCTTTCATAAGCCTGCACTTTCGGTTCCCTGCCGACAGGGTATTTGCCTATGATTCTGAAAAAACTGAGAATATCCTGAGCTGTAACCCCTTTTTTAAAAACAACGCCAGCCATACAGAGAGATAGAAAAAGATCATATATATCTTCAAAATACTTATCATCCTGTCTTCTGCCCCTTATTCTAACCTTGTCTATTTTGACATCAATTCCATCAAATAAAATGGCTATCTCATCCTTTTCTTTAAAAAAGAAATTAAGAACTTTTTCAAAAAGAGCTATTTCCTGATCTATTCTTTCGTTTTCCCCACCATACATTTTAACTGTTTTCCAGAAGGTGAAAAATGACTTCGTAAAATTATAACGCCACTTGGTGGGCGAACTGTCAAATTCAGGTTTGTTCCTTCTTTCTTCCATATTATCTGTTTACCTCCCCTTAATGATGGCTTGCGTTTCTTTGTTCCCTTCTTTGGAAGCAATTTCGATCCATCTTTTTATGGCAGGGCTTTTTTTCTGTTTCATAAAATCGAAAACAATTTTTTTGAAACCGTAGTATTTTTTTCTGTTAAAAAAACCGCCTCTCAAATTATATACAAACTTAAGAGTTTCGAGCATACTTGAAATATCCTGTCCCCTGACTAAGTCAAGAAGCAGTTCTATTTCGGTTTTCTCCAGATTTAGAAAATCGGGGCTTTTCAATCTCCTTTTCAGCTGACTTGAAATTATTGAAGGTTCTTCAACTTTGCTGAGACATTTCAATGTTATAAGTCTTAAATCTTTGTTTTCAGAAAAAATAAGACTCCCTGGAAGATCGTAGAACTCGCTCCTTTTGGATCCCAGAATCCGGTCAATGTATCGTTCATAATCGGTAAGGTTGAATTTATTGCGGTTTGCCGGTCTGAAAACTTCATTGAGAACATGTTTTGACTGCATTCCGGTAACTTTAATAAGGTTTTCAACGGCAAGAAGCCTTACTTCTTCATCGGGACTGAAAACAGCTTTTTCCCAGTATGGAAAATTTTCGTCGGCATCGTATAAAGAGAGAACTCTGGCAGCTTCAACCCTGATCTGTCTTACCTGATGGTTCATAACATCTCTGACAAGAGGAAGAAGCCTTTCATTGTAAACAAATCTTAAAAGATATACAAAGTTCCTCACAACATGCCATTCAGTGCTTTTCACAAGTTTTTCAGCAAGAATAATGTCTTTAAAGTTCGGAGCTATTGATTCCAGAGCCGGAAGTCTGATATCTTTATTTTCAAGTTCAACAACTTTCATGAAAACAGGTTCAAAATTGGTTGTACTTATTAGAGTAAGAAGTTCTCCGAAACTTTTTATTTGAGAGGTGTCCATAATGGCGGCAACTTCAAATATTTTGTTGACAAATTCTTCCGTAGTGAGTCTCTGGAGCACACTTTTTACATGTTCAAAAAGATCTTTATTTAATGAACCGAGATCTTTTGCCATTGATATAAGGGTGTTTACATATACAACTCCTGAGATGAAATCCCCTTCCTGAAGATTTCTTATCCCGTATTCACATATCTTGCCGACAAGCTTTTCACTTCGAAGGTCGGCAGGATTTTCTTTTATCATTTCTGTTGCTTTATCGAGATACCTTTTTATGGTGAAGTCTTCACCTCTTGACTTTATCCATCTTTGAAAATCTTCGCCCTGCTTATGATCCAGACTGTCAAACAGGGGAACAATATCAGCAAGGTCATGGTACTGTTTAGGTTCAAGGGAAAGTATTTTCTCTCTGCTCCAGGGGGCGAACTCACATTCAAAACCACTTGGTGTCCACGGCTCGGGATCACCCATGTCCGGATCGGATATAGTCCCTATGTGAACGATCCCGTAATCCCACAGCTTCGTGTTAAAGTCATAGTCCAAAAGAGTATAATTCAAAGTTTCTTTGATCACGCCGAAAAATTTCCGCATTTCAGCTTGAGTTACACCCTTTATAAAGTAAAGTTCCCGGATTTCATTTGTAAGAAAAATATTACGGAACTTCCTTTCACCGGTATCAAAAAGTTTAATTTTCCTTTCCTGGTAATAAAAACCCACTTTTTTTGTTGTGATAGAAAAATAAGGAAGATTGTTATGAGAAATATCGACATTCTGCCCCATGGTTTCAGTAAACTCGTCAAATATCTTGTCTCTCACTTCATAAAGCTCTGTCATCTTTGAAATTTTTACAAGCATTGCAATTACAGATCTTACACTTCTGTAAAGTTGCTGCTTTTGTTCAAGCGGAATTTTTTTAAAGTATTCTACGAGTTCCCTTTTTTTTTCAATATAGAGCAATTTGACCTCTCAACAAACAGTTTGAGCTGACAGGGGCATTGTACCATTACTCTGATTTTTATTCAAGAAAACAGATATCTTTCTTTCACTTGATTTAATTTTGGAAAGGTGTAATATCATCAGGATGAGTTTGTGTGTTTCAGATGGGTAGCATGATAATGATAAAGAAAACCTTTTTGACTTTCATAATATTTTTGGTTTTTACTTGCAAAGTTTACGGATCTATCAATTCGGAATTTAAGAACTATATTCACAGGATGTGGACATCCGACCACGGTCTTCCTCAAAATTCGATATACTCCATAACTCAGGACAAAAAAGGGTTCATGTGGTTTGCAACCGCTGAAGGTGTTGTAAAATTTGACGGAATAGAGTTTGAACTGTTCAACAAACGGAATGTTGAAGAAATAGAAAGCAATGATGTTCTGAAATTGTTTGAAGATTCATCAGGCTGTCTGTGGGTGGGTTTACGGAATGCCAAGGTTGTCAGAAATTGCGGAGAGAGTTTTGAAGCCATAAAAACAAAGGATCCCGATAAACTGCTGACAGTAAGTTCAATCGCCGAACACAACGGTATTGTTTATTTCGGTACATACAGAGACAGAATACAAGTTTTCAGGAATGGAAAAATTGAACCTTACGAAAAAAACAAGTTTCTTCCCGATTCGATCATATTTGACATGGTTTTTTCAGGGAATGGGGAACTTTTTCTGGCAACGAATGATGGTGTCTATCTTGTCAAAGAAAGTGGTGTTTCAAGAATAGGGTTGAACGAAGGGCTTCCGGGACTCGGAATAAGAGCCCTTTTTATAGATTCTGCAGAAAGACTCTGGGTAGGATTCAATGAATGGGGTCTCGGTGTGTTTGAAAACGGATCCCTTAAGATCATGAATACTGAAGACGGGCTCCCTTCTGAAAAGCTTTTTACCATCAATGAAGATTCTGCAGGAAGATTGTGGGTCGGAACGATCGGCGGAGGGATAGCAATTTACAGTGACGGTAAATTTACATCTTTTGATAAAAACAGCGGACTTTCTTCCGACATCGTCAGAGATATTTTCATTGACAGGGAAAACAATATCTGGGTTGGAACACTGGGTGGAGGAGTAGATCAGTTCAGAAGAGGTATTTTCAGTTCAATTACTGTAAAAGACGGCTTGTCCGATGGAGTTATGTTCGGCATAAATGAAGATGAAAGCGGAAATATTTATGCAGGTACTTACGGAAAGGGACTCAATATAATTTCTCCTGACGGAAACATTAAAATTTATGATACTTCAAACGGACTTTCCGGAGACATATCTGCCGGAGTATTTGTTGACAGCAAAGAGAGGGTGTGGGCAGGAACCTATGGTGCAGGTTTGAACATAATTGACAAAGACGGAACAATAACGCAGTACGGTCCGGGACAGGGGCTGGACATGGAATCTGTAACGGCATTTTATGAAGATGATGACGGTACCGTTTACATTGGAGGTTTCAACGAAGCTCTTGCAATATACAGAGATGGAAAATTTGAAACTTATTTAAAAGAGGGTGTTTTAAAAAACCGTATGGTATGGGATATTGCAAAGTCTCCTGATGGTTCCATTCTTCTTGCAACAGACGGATCGGGAATTGTTGAACTTAAAAAAAACAGGTTTTCGGCAATTACAGTTGAAGACGGATTGAGCGACAACAAAATAACCAATCTTTACTTTGATGAAAATGATATTCTTTTTGCCGCATCATACGGATATGGACTGAATATTTTGAGAAACGGGGTTTTTGTCCATGTAAAAAAAGAGGACGGTCTTTTTGATGACACGATTTATGCTGTCGTTGAAGATAATGAAGGAATTATCTGGATGAGTTCCAACAGGGGACTTTCATCGGTTCCCAAACAGGAACTTCTTGATTTTGCAGATGGTAAAATAAAAAAAGTTGCCAGCTCCTCCTATTCATGGAAAGACGGGATGCCTTCAAATGAATGTAACGGCGGTTTCAAGGAAGCAGGTCTCAAAACCAGGGACGGCAGATTGATGTTCCCCACCATTAAGGGGATAGTGATAATGGATCCTTCGAACAGAAGAGAAGCGGTTCCGCTTGCAATACCGGTAATCACGGATGTTTACATTGACGGAGAAAAACAGGATATCAGGGATGTCTATGAACTGGCTCCCAAAACAGCTAAAGTAAATATAAAATATACTGCTCCTTCATATATCGTTCCGGAAAAGATAAGTTTCCGGTACAAACTGGATGGTTTTGATAAGGACTGGGTGGAAGCAGGTACCAGAAGAGAAGCTGAAATTATGAATCTCAGTCCGGGCAGATACAGATTCCTTGTTAAAGTTGCCAACAGTGACGGGAAATGGAATCCTGACCCGTTGGAGATAAAGTTCATTCAAAAGCCGGCTTTCTATCAAACTAAAGTTTTCATGTTTTTGATGTTGGTGATGTTGTTTTCTGCGGTCTATTTCCCTGTAAAGCTTAAAATGAAAAAAATGGAAACATACAATGAAGAGCTTTCTGACATTGTAATTGAAACTCAGGAAGAGTTGAAGCAGGTGGCTGATGAATTGAACTCAAAATATGCGTCAAGCAGTCTGGAAGAT
>SLGQ01000133.1 GCA_007136595.1 Candidatus Sumerlaeota bacterium
CACCTAAACCTACTTGGGTTATAACACCTAAATTACTAAAAGCCACCCAAAAAACACAATCTCTCGTGGGTGGCGGGTCATTGCTGTCGCTGTTTCTGTTGGAAAAACCCAGCCCAAAAGCAGTCGACACTATTTTGTCTTGATTAGGTTGCAGTTTTGCATCCCATCTTATATACATATAATCATCATCATGCACCAGCCATATCCCGAGTAAATCAATAGAATTTCCTGACTGATCACCTGCCGCATCAGGAAAAAAGTAATCTTCCAACCCATCCCATTGCGACAAGTCGGTTATATCAATAGTAGCTATTGAAAACAATACATTATCATTTTTATCCAGAGCAATCCTATCAGCATTTACGGAACCATCATTCTCCCAGGGGAGCTCGGTGGTAAGAACTTCCGTCTGAAAAGCCGGCGAAAAAGCATCAAAATTAGACTCCGAATCTTCAAAATGATTTACAGAATCAGAATCCTGCCCGTTTTGAATCTCTCCGTTACCACATGAGAAAATAAAAACTGATCCCACCAGCACCAACATCAGGCTTTTCATAACAAACCTCCAACAAAGAATTAACACTCCAATCAAAAGAAATCTAATGCAAAAATCATACCAGAAAAACTGAAAAAATCAAGAAAGACAGAAGCATGTTGCTATTCAGACACATGTGCCCTTAATTTCGGCATAATTATTGAAGACTTGTGCTTTTTTTAAAATTTTTCCTGATTTTAAACCTGAGGTGTAGTGTCAGTAAGGACACTTATCGAGAGGGGTGTTTTTGTTGCATGGGAAATCTTTGCTCGCTTCATCCATACAGTTCTGTGAATCAAAACCGCAGGGACCATTCTGTTCGCAACAGCTTTCTACAAAACTTCTCCAGGCGGCGTGTTCATTTTTGCCTTCGTAACTTCCCTGATCTTCACATTTTTTATACAATCAGATATGCAAACTTCATATGTGTCAATTATAGTGTTTCCGCAGGCAAGATGGGTTTTGCATTTATCTGCCTGAAATATAAGCACATCTGACAATTTTTGTTTCGCCCGACCCAAAATTGTCAAGCTTGGAAGAAACTGCTATCGCTTCATCTTCAGTCCTTGTTCCAGTCTGATACAATTCCGTTCCAAGTCCGAGGAACATGCCATAAGTAATCCCCTTTGCCGTAGAAATTAATAATAACGCCCATTCAGACAACTCTGCCCGAAACCATCCGAATATTATTAGCAGGTTAAATATTTTTCAGAAATTATGGTTTTTCAGCAAACAATGAAGGTGTGCAGAAGCTCAATTGATTTATCAAGAAGCTCCGAATTTATCAAAAGACTTATTCTGAATGAACTGGTATGAAATCCCGATACCGGAATATCGTTTGTCTTAAGCAGTGCTATCGCTTCAAGAAGTGTATCCGGTCTGTCGGTAATTCCTTCCCCCACAATGGAAACAGCAGAAAGATCTTTGATTATCTCAACTGTGGCGGCAAATTTTTCACTAAGTTCAACAAGAAACGGATTACAAGAATAGTTGTCATTTTTTGACAGAATAAAACTCCCCACCATACTTTCCTTGTATCCTTTATGAAAAGATATCTGTTTAACTGAAACATTTTTTGCCCTGCAAAACTTCAACACATTATTTATTGTTAAAAGGCTCGTTGAATCAGGCTCATAAGTGTGGACAAGTATCACATTTTTTTCATAGGCGACACCTGCTTTTCTGATCTTTTCCCTTGTTTCAAAACCTTTGATGACCGTCCCGGGATTATCGGGTTCAAAAGTGCTTTTGCAGTGAATTTCTATCCCTTTTTCTTTAGCAAATTCGACAGCTCTTGAATGAAGCACCTTTGCTCCTGATTCAGATAGTTCCTGCATTTCCTGATAACTCATTTCATCAATTTTGCAGGCATCTTTGACAATATTGGGGTCTGCGGTATAGACACCGTCAACATCACTGAAAATTTCACAAACTTCGGCATTAAGTGCCGCGGCAAGTGCAACTGCCGTCGTATCACTGCCGCCACGACCCAGAGTTGTCACCTCTTTTTTAAAGCTGACCCCTTGAAAACCTCCGACAACTACTGTTTTACCTTCTTTTAAAGCATCAGTGACTCTGGCAGGTCTTACTTCAATTATTCTTGCGTTCGTGTGGTTGTCATCAGTGATTATTCCTGCCTGGGAACCGGTTAACGAAATGGCTGAAAACCCTTTTGAAGACAAAGCCATTGCAACAAGTGCCGCACTCGCTCTTTCTCCGGTCGTCAGCAACATATCAACCTCTCTGGGGTTTCCTGACGGAGCAAAAATATCGGCATCTTTCAGCAAAGCTTCAGTAACTTTTCCCCGTGCCGAAACAACTGCGACAACTTTATAACCTTGTTCTATTCTGCTTTTAATTATTGAAATTACTTTATCTATGCTTTCAACATCTTTTAAAGAAGAACCGCCGAACTTAAGAACTATCACCTTGTCAGGCAGTGTCATCTTACTCTGACCTCTTCAGAATAAAGAAGCTCTCCTGTGTGTCCATAGATCGAAAGATGATAAATGCCTCCCGACACATTTGATATTCTGACCGTCATATCATAAAGACAATTTTTGTCAGAGGAAGATATTTGAAACTTTTCTCTCACATTTATAAACTGATCACCCGCTTCCAGATAGTAGTAATTTAACATCCTTTCATAGGTAAGATACCCGTCAACATCTTTCAATCCCAAAAGAGAATTTTCAGGAGCAAAAATATTTGAATGAACAATTACAATATCTCCACCGACAACCGTCACCTCTATATTTTCTTCATATTTCTCTCCTCCTTCAGGAGTCATACATTCACTCTGAACAACATTTCCGCCACTCACAACGGGAGCAGTATAACTGGGAGGACCTCCGCAGGACAAAAAGATCAAAGCCATAAACAGAACTAAAACTGAAAAAAATCTGCTTTTCATTTCAAACCTCAAAATAAATCCGGAAACGATTTTATTGATAGAGAGGGGTATTGTCAAAGATAATTCTTATTAAATTAAAATATATTCACCAACCTGTTTTTCCTGCTATATTTTAATAGAAAAAACTTTTTTGAATATTTTCGGATAAAAACTTGAGATTATATAAATAATCCCTAACATTCTATTTGTATATTTTGGTACGATGGAGTTTGTTGCGTAATGACCGTTATTGGAATAGACTTAGGAACAACTAATTCATGTGTAGCCGTTGTCAGGGACAATGTGCCGGAGATAATCAAAGATTCAGGTGGAAGAAATACCATCCCTTCAATTGTCAGTTTTATAAAAAACGATGAAACCGGGGATGTTGAAAAAACCTGCGGGCATGCGGCTTATCAGCAAATGCTGATAAATACTGACAATACTGTTTACTGCGTTAAAAGGCTTATCGGCAACAGTTATAAAAGCCCTGTGGTAAGTCAGCTTCTCCCCACTCTTTCATACAAAGTCATTCCCAGTGAAAAAAATGACGGTCTGCAGATACACATACCTGCAAACGAAAAAAATTATACAACAGAAGAGATATCTTCTTTTATCCTCACGGAACTTAGATCCATAGCTGAAAAATATCTTGGGGAAACAGTTTCAAAAGCTGTGATAACTGTCCCTGCATATTTTAACAACAAACAAAGACAGGCAACTAAAGATTCAGCTCTCATTGCCGGTATCGATGTTCTGAGGATCATCAATGAGCCTACTGCCGCGGCAATTGCTTACGGGTTTTCTCAGGCTACTGATGAAGAGAAACTTCTTGCAGTATTTGATTTCGGAGGCGGAACCTTTGATATTACACTTATGGAAGTTTCAAGAGGAACTTTCAATGTAGTGGCTACCGCAGGTAATACTTTTCTCGGAGGAGAAGACATTACAAATTCCGTTTTTGAATATTTTCTTGAAGATCTTGCTTCAAATTTCGGAGTTACCGATCTTGATGACCATCTGGTGCTTCAAAGATTGAGAGATTATGCTGAAACTGCAAAAAAGAATCTTACAGTTCAATCTAAAACGACCATTGAAATTCCTTATCTTAAAGAAGTTGAAGGAAATTTCATTCACTATAAAACTGAATTGACCAGAGAAAAGCTTGAAGATCTCGCTAGACCTTTTATAAAAAAAGCTATTAAAACTTTCAGCAGAACATTAAAAGAAGTTCATCTTGAACCTGAAAACCTTGCAGGGATAATCCTCATCGGCGGTCAGACAAGAATGCCTTTGATCCAGACATCTCTTGTAGAATTTTGCCCGAATGTTCCGATCCTGAAAAATATAAATCCGGATGAAACAGTTGCCATCGGTGCCGCTATTCAGGCACAGAAACTTGATGACGAATCAACTCATGAAGATGTTTCAGATATGCTTCTTCTGGATGTTACACCGCACAATCTCGGCATTGCTGTAGGGAAAGATATGTTTTATACTTTAATTCCCAAAAACTCGACAGTGCCCACTTCGGTTGACGATATTTTTGTAACATCAAGAGACAATCAGGACAAAGCAAAAATAATCCTTCTTCAGGGAAGTTCTCTTGTTGCTTCTGAAAATGAAATTTTAGGAGAATTTGAACTTGATAATTTAAGATCCGCCCCCAGAGGGGAAGTTAAAATAAGAATAACTTACGAAATCGATATAAACGGGATAGTAACTGTCCAGGCACTTGATCTTGATACCGGTGCATCACAGAAAATCTCAGTTTCTTCCGCAGGCAACCTCTCCAGAGAGGAACTGAGCCAGAAAATAGAAGAAAACTCGGACTACTATCTTGAACTCGCTGAAAAAACAATGATCGAAGAGATCGTTAACAGTATTGACAGCTATCTTTATGAGCTTGAAAAGATAAAACCCAAATTGTATCAGCTTTTTTCAAGTTCAAATGTCGGGATAGATAGAATGGATAAAATGGAATCTCTTATTTCAGGGACAAAAGCTTACCTTAAAAGCGATTCTCTGAAACTTGAAAAACTTCAGGATATTGAAACTAAACTCGATACCCTTCTCAATACTTACAAGAACATCCTCAACAAATCTGATGATCCAGGTGAAGCCGAAGTGTCAGGCGAATTTGAAAGCAGTGACGATGATCTTTTCTAAACTAAATTGACCTTATTTGAAATTAAAAGGAACATCTATCAAACCCTTTATCTGATAATGCTGTACAGCAGCGTTATGTTCTCTCAACGATTTTGAAAAATAGTGGTAACCTTTTTTAGTTGAAACAAAATAAAGATAATTAGTGGTATCGGGGAAAAGAACTCCTCTGATGGCACCTTCACCGGGGAAACAGATCGGAGTAACCGGCAACCCGTATCTTGTATAAGTGCTCCACGGATGATCTGTTACAAGGTGTCTCCTCCTTATTCTCCCTTCAAAATCGGGAAGAAACCCGTATATGACAGTGGGGTCACTCTGATATTTCATTCCAAGCCGTCTTCTGTTCATGAAAACTGATCCGATAAGAGGCTGTTCTTCTCTCACTCCTGTTTCTTTTTCGATAAGGGAAGCTATTTTCAGTATTTCATATTTGTCAATTCCAGACTTTTCTATATCTTCCTCATATTTTTTTAAAACAGAGTTCAATTGGGACGCCATCCTTCTCATAACGAACTCAATATCAACACCTTTTTCAAAAGAGTAAGTTGATGGAAAAAGCAAACCCTCGCAACTTTTTTTCCCTTCCCAGCCAATAGATTTTAAAAACTCTGGACTGTCACATATTTCGAGAAACTTATCATTGTTTTTCATCCATTCGATCGATTTAAAAGCTTCAGATGTATCAAACTTATTGTATCCTTCAGGGATAGTGAAACTGTAAAGTTTAACCCTTCCTTCAACGATCTTTTTTGCGATATCTGCCGGACTTAAATTCCCCGAAAACTCAAATTCACCTGTTTTGAGTTCACCGCCCCACTCTTTTTCCCTGATCATCCAGAGGAACATTCTGCTGTCAGATATCAATCCTTTTTTTTCAAGTTCCAGTGCCGTTTTTCTCCAGGAATCTCCTCTGTTGACAACTATTGAAAGCGATTCTTCAAAAAACTCAGCACCGGTTTTAAAATTTTCATACTGGCGGTATATTACCAAAGCAGTGGCTCCTGCTCCGGCAACGACAACCAATAAAAAAACTGCTGCAATTAAAAATAACTTTTTCATAAACTCACCTTTATTTTTCTATTCCTGTTCTTGCTTCCACACCGTCGTTGTAATAATGTTTTATCTCTTTCATTTCAGTAACAAGATCTGCCATTTCAACCAATTCTTCGGGGGCATATCTGCCGGTAATTATAACCTCAACATGCATAGCCCTGCTTTCAACAGCTTTTTTAAGATCACTCAAACTGAAAAGATCGTAATACAGAGCAATGCAGGCTTCATCAAGAATGACGATATCATAATCTCCGCAAGTCATTTTCAAAGAGACCTCTTTCAAGCCCTCTTTTGCTGCATCAATATCTTTCTGCACAGGATCTTTGTAAATGAAACAGTCTCTCCCGTACTGCTTTATCTCAATGTTTTCAATTTTTTCAATAAGATCAAGTTCGCTGTAATGCATCCCTTTGACAAACTGTCCGATGAAAACTTTTTTCCCTGCACCGGCAGCTCTTATTGCAAGACCTATAGCTGCAGTAGTCTTACCTTTCCCATTGCCGGTATAAATATGTATCAAACCCTTGTTATTCATTTAAAAACCTTTTTTCAAGTTCAGTCCTGTATTTGTCAATGTCAAGATCAACTCTGTTGACACCGTCTTCTATTCCAGCTTGAGCAACAAATGCCGCAACTTCCACCCCGACTCTCCTGTCAAAAGGTTTCGGAATAAGATAGTTCCGTCCAAACTCAAGTTTTTCACCACCGTAAGCTTGGATCACATATTCCGGAACTTCCATTCTGGTAACTTTCATCAAAGCTTTTGTCGCAGCAATTTTCATGTTCCGGGTAATATCTGTAGCCCTTATGTCAAGAGCTCCACGAAATATTGCGGGAAACCCCAACACATTGTTCACCTGATTGGGAAAATCACTTCTCCCGGTTCCGGCAAAAGCATCAGGACGACAAGCCATTATGGTATCATAAGGTATTTCCGGATCAGGATTTGCCATAGGAAAGATCACAGGATTTTCCGCCATCTTTTTTATCATGTCACCGGTAACCAGATCTTTTACGCTCAATCCGAGGAAAACATCACATCCTTCGAGTAACTCTTCCATCGTTCTTGCTGTTGTATCTCTGAAAAGAACATCATGATACTTACTTTTTGTGTTTGCCCTCCCTTTATAGAGAACACCTTCCCTGTCATATCCGTAAATAAGCGAGTTATCAAAACCGAGATCGATCAAATGTTTTGCAATGGCTATAGCCGCTGCTCCGGCTCCCGATATGACAACTTTGCAATTTTCAGGTTTTTTGCCCGATATTTCAAGAGCATTCAGTACACCTGCGGCACAAATTACAGCCGTTCCATGCTGATCATCATGAAATACCGGAATGTTCATTATCTTTTTCAGCTCATCTTCAATGTAGAAACATCTCGGAGAAGCAATGTCTTCCAGATTAATGCCACCGAAAGTGGGTTCAAGAGATTTGACGATTTTTATAAATGCATCGGGGTCTCTTTCATCAATTTCTATATCATAAGCATCAACATCTCCGAACATTTTAAAAAGAAGTGCTTTCCCTTCCATGACAGGCTTACCCGCAAGAGGACCTATGTCTCCAAGACCGAGAACGGCACTTCCATCCGTTACCACTCCGACAAGATTTCCTCTGGATGTGTATTCATAAGCTGTCAGCGGATCTTTTTCTATTTCTCTGCAAGGCTCGGCAACTCCGGGAGTATATGCAAGCGAAAGATCTTCCTGTGTTTTACAACTTTTTGACGAAATGACCGAAATTTTTCCGGGAACCGGTTCACGATGATAACTTAAAGCTTTCTCTCTCATTTCCAACCTCATTTTCAATTAATCTTAAGGATAAAAATATTCTCGATCAAATATGGTGGTATAAACAAAAAAACGACCCCTGCAATAGCAAGAAAAGGTCCGAAATATATCGCATTATCAAGATCTTTTTCATTCTGTGAGTTTATATCTTCTTTTGTGATGTTTTCAGCAAGCCGCTTTTTTTTGAATATCAGTTTTGCAACAACAAAAAATACCACTCCACTGAAAGATGCAAAAAAAAGTATCAAAGGGATCGTCTTAAAGCCGGTAAAAGCACCAATGGCTGCAAGGATATAAACATCTCCAAGTCCCATTCCTATTTTCCTTGTCACTATATAGAATATTGCAATTACAAGGAGCAGTATTCCGCCTCCTGTAACAATTCCGGCAATGGAATCTGCAACTGTAATGGAGGGAGAAAGAAACGCTCTGACAATTCCCAAAGCGGCAACAGGAAAAACAACGGAACTGTAAACGAACTGGGTTTTAAAGTCGATAACCGTTGTTACTATCATCGCAGAAATGAAATAAAAAGAAAAGATCATGTCGAATGAAACTGAAAATCTTACAAAAGCAAGCATATACAAAAAACCATTCATTATCTCTACGACAGGA
>SLGQ01000340.1 GCA_007136595.1 Candidatus Sumerlaeota bacterium
GATTAATCGATTAATTATAAGAATATAAAACACATTTGAGCCAATATGTCTCATCTGTTGGTTTATAGATTTAATTACTTTAAGATTATTTATTTGGAGGACAAATCATGATTAAAAGACCCAAACTTAGAAAAGTAGACATAGAAGAGATTACAGAGGCTCAAGTTGAACCTAAAACGGTTCGCGGGCTTGTTGTTAAGATTGTAGCAGCTGTATTTGCGGCTGTATTCTTATATCAAGCAGCGTTTGGTGTATGGCAAGTTCAATTTGCAAGGGGATTATATATCTTTTTTGCATTATTCTTAACGTTCTTATCAAACCCTAGACGTAAAAAAGAAGACCGAAGTAATATTGTTTATAACATCATAGATTTCGTTTTAATTGGGTTAACATTTATCGTTATCGGGTATTTCATTATCCGTAGGATTATCGGGAGACTCTTTATCATCTTGAGTTTCCTCTTCACCGGGCTCTTCTTTATTTTCTTTTTCCTCATCCTCCACATGACCGTTCCCGTTATCTTCATTAAAGTCAGCATCTTCATCGGTAATGCATGAATAAAACAGAAAACAAAAAAACAGCATCATCAAAATTTTGATCAGTGATCTTTTCATAGCCTGCAACCTCGTTATAAATTCAAAATACTAAAACAACACACAATTATTTTTCACCGTTTTTTTAATTAATAGCCCTTCTTGATAATAGGATACCACAAATATGGATGAATAGTGGTACTGTTTTTTAAATCAGAACCAACTTAAATCACTCGCCCACAAGAAAAACCTCAACTCTTTCATCTTTTTCAATGATAGAGCTGATAACTTCCCTGTGATAGGAGTTTCCTGCCTTCAGATCAGGTCCCCACAAAAACACTGAGTTTGCACTTGTAATGAATTTGTTAACCACACTGAAATTCAAGCAGTTTACTGAAACAGCATAAACACCGCTTGAAACCACTTCATCATTTATCCGTTCAATTCTCTTTCTCTGACCGCTTGAAAGATCTGAAATATTTTCCTTTTCTCTGACACTTCTTAAAAACCTTTCAGGAAGATAGTAGCTTGTTTTGTAGCCGGCATCGGTAAATGGCTCAAGACTTCTGATATCTTTACTTTCCACAATGATCCTGTCCCTTTTGAGAGAAAACTTTTCAACAAGAAATTCAACCCTTTTAAACACATCATCTCTGTTTTGGTACCGCAAATTTTTAAAGTCGAGCCATAAACCGAGATGAGGTGTCAAAGATGCTGTTTCAAGATATTTTTCAAGAATCAGCCTGACAGGTCTTCTTGCACTTCTGGCAATACTGATAACCCCTGTTTCCTCGATATAAACAACATCAAGCTCAACTCCGTCATATAGATCCTGCACCCTTTTAAGTTTATTGACATTGTTTACTGCATGTACCCAGAACTTATCAGAATTATCATAAAAAGAGAGTTCTTCCGCTTCGATAAAGCCGGAAGTCAGAAAAAACAACGCACATAAAAACAAATAAAACATGCTATTTACCACCTTCTCCCTTTATGCCTGATTCCAGCTTGAAAACTGTCAGCAATTCAACTCCCTGTCTTTTCAGAGAAAACACCTGCTTCAACTCTTTTGTGTCTCTTAAGAGATATGGATAGTTTCTCCAGCGGTATTCATGTGTCTGGACATGATAATCACAAGTACCCGATTGGCAGAACCTGAAATTAGGTGTAAGATAACCACTGTTTTTTAAAATTCGGGATGTGTGCCGGTACTCTTTAGGATTCGGTTCAAAAGATACTCTGCACACCCTGTTTTCACATTCTCTATTAAAAAACTCCGTTAAATCCCAATAGAAAAGGTCATAATACTGGGTTTCCATACCATATTTGGCAGCACCTTTTGTTCCACCTGCCAATTCATTATAATAACTCAGATGGTCGTGTCTCAGATCTATCATGGATAAAATTACCGGAACAAAGAAAAAAACTGCTGGAGCGAACCTGTATTTTCCCATAAAATCAAGTCTCTTTAATGTTTCATAAATTCCCGCACCTGCCATTATGCAGATAAAAGGAAAAAACGGTTGAAAGAGTTTTACTCCGCTGTAATAAGGGGCAGGGAGGAACATTAGAACAGCAATTGAAACTACTGCTGATAAAATTACAAGCAACATCGGTCTGCAATTTTCCACCTCTCTTTTCCAATTGTACAAAACAACAGATATGTGGGAAAAGAAAAGGGTTACAAGAGGAGTTGTAAGAACCATCATCACCCAGGGAGCATGCCAGGGAGGACGGGGTTCGCTGAATACTTCTCCAAGATAATACATCAGTATTCCGTAATGGAACGCATGAAACTTCACATAAGCGGCAAACCTTTCAAAAGTGGAATACCACAGCCAGGGCCACATAATAAAAAACAGTGGCAACGATATCAGAAGCATTGATGTGAACTGTAGAGGGAATAAGGTTTTCAGCCAGTTTTTTCTGTTAAAACTCTTAAAGTTTACTGTAAAGTAATGTATCAATACAGGGAGAAGCATAAATGGAGCATTAAGCTTTGTTGAAAGGGCAACTCCGAACGCAACTCCTGTCATCCAAGCCCAGAACTTTGATTTAAATCCCATCCAGTAACAATAAATAAAAATGAAAGATGTCCCCAAAACAGCAAAATCAAGTGTAGCAACCCTTGCATGAAAAAATGTTCTGGGAAGAAAAACAAAAGCAAGGGATGCAAAAACTGCACCGTGAAAAGAAAAAGCTTTTGCTGTAAAACTGAACAGAAACAAAAGTGTGATCGCGGCAAAAACAGATATTCCTATCCTTAACGACCTTATTTCATCAAGCCATCCCAACTTTCTATGAAAAACGAAGTATCCTGATGCCATTAAAAGTTTAGCAAAAGGTGGATGTTCGTTGTTTTTTCTCCAGTATCTGTCTATATGACTTTTTTCAAAACATTTACTGATCGGGGAACAATTCTCAAAGTAAGCTGAATAGCTTTTTGCCGCATCCATGTAAAAACGGGCATCATCTGTTATTGCAACTCTTTCCGCCTGATAAAACAACATGAAAAAATAAAAAACAGCCAGAACAAAAGGGGTTGCTCTCATACTATGTTTTATGGCGGTCTCTTTTTTCATTTAATCACCGGAAAAATAGTAAATATCAAAATAAAAGTGTCTTCTTGCGGCATTTTGGGTGCTCACTGTCACAGTTATAGGGTGTTCCCCCGAAAAATCTTTAAGTTCACTTTTTATCCACTTGCCGTCAACTGATCTGAATTCAAGAACCTTTTCATTTTGAGAAAAGGAAACCTTTACCGGAGCTCCCCTTCTTGTAGTCCCGGAATCTGCAACACCGAAACCTGCTGAAATATGTTTAAAACTCTTTTTAAGCGGAGGAATTTCAATAAATATCTTTTTTTTATCTCCAAGCGGATGAGCATTTACTGCCATTTTTCTTTTTCCGTCAAAAAATGCCGGCTCAACATTTATTCGTTGCCAATTTCTATCTCCTGTTGAAAATCGACCCATATAAAAAGGGAGTTGTGTTGTTGTCCCTTCTGTCGAAACTTTAAAATTATGGATCATTGAAGAAGCTGTAAGAACCCGTCCACCTTTTCCCTGTTTTTTGCATCTCAAAAGTGTCATCCCGTCTTGTCTTACAATTTTCTCACCCGAATGGTCATCAGATATGTCACCGCATTTTAAATTCCGGAAACCGGAAACAATATAAAACTCAAAGAACAGAGGGGCATTTTGCCAAGCATCTCCACCCGCAGGAAAAATATTAAGTTGAGGATAACCGAGAACCGTTCTGTCCAGAAGTTCACTTGACAGAAAAACGGGGAGTCCCTCTTCCATATTGCTCATAAGATAACTTTCAACTTCCGGTGGAAATTTATCGGGAAGAGGTTTTATGTGCCATGAAAAAAAAGAGTAAACAGACCAGACAGTTATGGCTGAGAAAAAGAAAAATATTATCTTATGAAGGTTAAGAGAAATGATTTTCAAAAAGTTATGACCTCTTTTCCCATGTATGGTTTAAGAACTTCAGGAACTTTAACACTTCCGTCAGGTTGCTGATAATTTTCAAGGATAGCGACAATACATCTGTCGATTGCAAGTCCCGATCCATTAAGGATATGAACAAATTCAGTTTTTTTGCCGTCATCTCTTTTAAATCTTACAGATGCCCGTCTTGCCTGAAAATCACCGGTATTTGAACAGCTTGATATCTCCCTGAAACAGTTTTGCCCGGGGAGCCAAACTTCTATATCATAAGTTCTCATGGCATTAAAACCTATATCTCCACTGCAAAGTTCAACTACTCTGTAATGAAGACCGAGTCCTTTAAGGATATTTTCAGCATTTTGAGTAAGATTAATGAGCTCTTCTTCCGATTTCTCAGGAAGGGTAAATTTTACAAGTTCAACTTTGTTAAACTGATGGAGCCGGATTATACCTCTGGTATCTTTTCCATAACTTCCCGCTTCTCTTCTGAAGCAGGGAGTGTAAGCAACATAGTTGAACGGAAGAGCTGAAACGGGAATTATCTCGTCACGGTGAAGATTTACAAGGCTCACCTCGGCAGTAGGTATCAGAAACATATCTTCGGTCGTTTTATATGCATCATCCTCAAATTTCGGAAGCTGACCCGAACCTGTCATTGTTTCTCTGTTTACAAGAACAGGGGGGACTATCTCCACATAACCGTTTTGAACGGCACTATCCACCATATAGTTCATCAAAGCTCTTTCAAGAGATGCCATTTCTGCACTGTAAACCACAAACCTTGCTCCACTCAACTTGACTCCCCTTTCCATATCGAGTCCCGATTTCGCTATATCAAAATGTTCAAGAGGCTGAAAACCGAATGAAGGCATTTCTCCTTCAACTCTTATTACAGCATTATCATTTTCATCCTTTCCGACAGGTGTTTTGTCAGACAGCATATTAGGGATCGATAAAAGAAGTTCATTTAAAGAATCTTCAACTTCCCTAAGTTGAGGGGCATAAGATTTTACCTGTTCACTTAAAAGCTTAAGCTCGTTCTTTAAATCTGTTTTTTCCTGATCTGTGCCGTTTTTCATTACAATGGGCATCTCTTTTGAGCGGCTGTTTTGAAGTGCTTTTGTTTTTTCAAACTCATTTATCAGATCTTTCCTTCTGCCACTCAATCTTTCTATTTCATCTACAATGGATAAATCCTTAAAATTACGGTTTTTAAGACTTCTTAAAACTTCTTCTCTGTTTTCAGTGATCAATTTTACATCAAACATTTCAACTCCAACTTTAAGATCATTGACGGTTAAACCATGTCAGTTAAATATTTTATTCCGGCAGGAAACAAAATCGCTCTTGCCGCTAAGCATCATTGTTGTAAGGGGAGCCGATTTCCCTGCAAGCTTTTTCATTTCAGAAGCAGTTTCCCTTATATCCCACTGTGCATGCTCATCATCTCTGAGACTTACAAAGTGATAAAGCTCTCTGGCATTCAGCTTCAACAGCACTCTTCTTCTGTGAGCATTTGTAAGTGCATAATTTTTTGAGGAGGGGTAAACTTTTTTTATTGTGTCATAAAACTCCCCGCTTCTTTTCATAACTTCGGAAAAAACAGGTGTCATACCGGTTTCCACAACTGAAGGGGGAACAGTATAGTTAAGAAAAACATCATAATCCTGAACGATCTGAGTGCTTATTCTGTGCCTTTTAAGCTGAGCATAGTTAGATGCACTTACA
The DNA here is from genome assembly GCA_007136595.1 of Candidatus Sumerlaeota bacterium. Classification (GTDB taxonomy): domain Bacteria; phylum UBP6; class UBA1177; order UBA1177; family UBA1177; genus SLGQ01. The sequence continues at coordinate 5,717 of SLGQ01000340.1, forward strand.
ACCAGTTCATATTCAAATTCCACCATTTCAAAAGCTCTTTCAACTCTGTCCCAGCACTCACGGTTTTTCAAAGTTGATTTTATAAGTTCTTCTTTCATTTTTTTAGTCAGTCTTGACGCTGATCCCAGACAACTCTCCATATCTCCGCCATTGTAATTATAAAGTATTGCGGCACAAAGAACGGTATCTGCTTTTTTTGTCGTTTTTACAAGTTTGACCGGAACCTGATCCCAACTGTCTATGGCGACTTTACCTCTTAATTTCTCAATAGTGTTGGATACAAGAATATCTCTGTGAGTGTCATATATCGAGGGATCGGTATATTTGATAATTGAAGGGGAAAGCGGATGAACGGCATCGTATATTTTTTGTGCAAGCTCTCTCACTTCACCGATCTTAGAAGCTCTGAAACGACGGAGCATGTGTTCAAGTGTACGGGCATTAACTGTCATTCCGAATTGAGAATGGGTGGCAAGTGACACAACATATCTGGCATCTTCTTTTGCCCATCCTTCAACCATTGTTTTTCCGCTTTTAGTTTGAATTTTATCAGAAAACTTTTCAAAAAAATGTCCTTTAAGAACATCATAAAGTTTAAAATATACACTGTTTTGAAAATTTATGAGTTCTTTGAAGTCCGGTTCAAGGTGTGTGCCGGCTATTTCGTCAGGAATTACACAGTCCCCATCCAGTTTTATATATCTCTGTGATTTTTCAGTAAACGAAGCAAGCCTGTATTTTTGTACTTCTTCAACGGCAAGTCTTGATATTCCCGTTATATCAAAATTAAAAACCGCATGTTCGGCAACGCTTGCATGTCCAAGCCCGAAAATGATAGTTTCATTTGACCTTCTTGCTTTGTCTGTCTCTTTACGGGATTTTTTCCTTATTTCTCCAATGTTTGAAGGATCTCTTGAAATTCTGGCATATGCGGCACTTAATGTTTCAGGAGTCAGGTTATCATCCTTCCATCCCGATCTTTTTTTAAGTTCCTTAATAATATCAGCGTCAATATTGTATCCGGCAAGCACAACATCCATTGTTATCTCCTTCTGTAAAAATCTGTTGCCGATTATATAAAATGATATTTTTAAATCAAACTTTCTTGTTATATGACGGCATATATTTTTGTTTGGAACATCTGCAACTTTTATGAAATAACTTGCCAACAACCTTTGTTTATGTGTATAATAAGTGAACTTTCAGGGGGGTTCGCCGGTGAAAAACAATAAAAAATTAAATAAAGAGCTTGGTCTTATCCATGTCTTTTCAATAGCTTTCGGTGCAATGGTAAGTTCAGGGATATTTCTTCTTCCGGGACTTGCTTTTGATAAGACAGGCCCTTCTGTCGTGATCTCTTATTTCATTGTCGGAATTCTTGCAATGACAGGGATGGTAAGTGTTGCAGAGCTTATAACGGCAATGCCTAAAGCCGGTGGAGACTATTTTTATGTCACAAGAGGAATGGGACCTGCCGCTGGATCTATCGCAGGAATGCTTGCATGGTTTGCACTTTCTCTTAAAAGTGCCTTTGCACTTGTGGGAATGTCTGCTTTCACAGTACTTTTTTTTGATATTCCTTTTCAGGTTACCGGTCTGATCTTGTGCGGCGTTTTTACTATAATCAATTTTTTCGGAGCCAAAAAAGCGGGAAGATTTCAGATAGTATTTGTAATGGCTCTGCTTCTGATAATGGTTTATTATATATTTACAGGAATGAATCACATTACACCCGGCAATTACACACCTTTTACTTTTGACGGAACAAGAGGGGTTTTCTTTACCGCCGGATTTGTCTTTACATCTTACGGGGGACTTCTTCAGATATCAGGAATCGCTGAAGAAGTTAAAAATCCGGGAAGAAATATTCCTCTTGGAATGGCTCTCTCACTTCTTGCCGCAATGTCAGCCTATACATTGATGGTTTTTATAGCTGCTGGAACTCTCCCTGCCGAGGAGCTTCGAGAGTCACTTACTCCGATCGTTGACAGCGCAGGAACTTTTCTTGGAAAACCGGGGGTCATACTGATAGGAATTGCAGCCATACTTGCGTTTCTTTCAACCGCGAATGCAGGAATAATGTCGGCATCAAGATATCTCCTTGCTATGGGAAGAGACGGACTTGCACCATCTTTTATTGCTAAAGTGAATCAGAGATTCAGAACACCTCATGTTGCAATTATCATTACAGGGCTTTTTATAAGCGGAGTTCTTTTCATAAAACTTGATGTTCTTGTTGAAGCTACATCTCTTGTTATGATAGCCGGAAATATCCTTTCGTGTATCTGTGTCATTGTTATGAGAGAAAGTAATGTTCAAAATTATAGACCTATTTTTAAAACACCTTTCTATCCACTTCCTCAGGTAATCGGCATAATCGGATTCAGCTATATTGTTCTTGAAATGGGAAAAGAAGCTTATCTGATAATAATCCTTCTTATTGCCGCAAGCTTCGCAACATACTGGTTTTACGGAAGAAAACAAAGTTCTCAGGAGTATGCACTTCTTCATCTTATTGAAAGGGTCACATCTCTTAGAATTGTTAGCGGCACACTGGAATCTGAACTGAAAAGTGTAATAAGGGAAAGAGACAGCCTCAGCATTGACCGTTTTGATAAACTGGTTTACAACAGCGCCGTAATTGATATTGAAAAAGAGATCGAAATTGAAGAACTCTTCAGGAAAATCTCGGACACAATGGCTCCAAGAGTTAACACAGACAGCGACACACTGTACGAAATGTTCCAGGAGCGGGAAAAATATTGCAGTGCCGCCATTATCCCCGGGCTTGCCATACCTCACATTGTTCTTGAAAAACAAGAA
>SLGQ01000326.1 GCA_007136595.1 Candidatus Sumerlaeota bacterium
TAAGCGGCGTGCTCAATGCAAAAACCATACCGCAGGAAATGCTAATGATTGCAGGTGGCAAAGTCAACAAATTGTCAGTTTTCAGTAAACAACTTTTAAAATATCTGTTCGATGTAAAAAATTTTTACCTTGTCATTATTTTTAATTGTTGTAGAATCGCTCAGTTATTTTAAAGGGGGCAATTTGAATAAGAGAACTTATTCTTCAGCGGCACTCACTTTACTTGTTGTTACTGTTGCTGCCGTGATCATGAATATAACAAAGTTTTATCTGAGACATTATATTTTTCCAATTGTTTTGATCGTTCTCCCCCTTTTGCTGGACAAAGGTTTCAAGTATAAAAGAAACATCATTTCACCATCTTTAAAGGGGTTGAAACTTTTTCTTGCGGTATCAGGACTTGTAATCGTGTTTTATCCTTTTCTTTTCTTTTTTTACTGGATCTATTACAAAGGTTATCAATTCGGAATCCCTTCTGCAGCCGCTCTTTCAGATGCGGTGACGAAGGGTCTTTTTGCTGTTGTTGTTGCCGCCATACCGGAAGAATTTCTTTTCAGGGGCTATTTGCAGGAACATGTTTTTAAAAAATTTACCAGCAAGATAATTGGCATCATAACAATGAAAAACCTTCTTACATCGATTCTTTTCGGTGTTGTCCATGCGGTTGCATTCCTTGATATTACCAGGGCTGCAACATTTTTTCCGTCACTTCTTTTCGGACTTTTTACTGAAAAAAGTAGTGGGAGCATATTTTACAGTGTCTTATTTCATACTCTTTCAAACATTCTTGCTTTTATTCTTTGGGGTTTTATTGGTTAAATTAAATGGAGGAACATTTTGAGGTTCAGGAGTTTATATGTTCTGATCGCAGTTTTTACACTGTTCTTTTTTTCCGGATGCAAAGAGTCGGAAGAATCAAAACTCCGGAAAATGGGGTTCGGGTTTGAGGGTATTGATTTTATAAATGCAGTCAAAGAGAACAACTTCAAAGCGGTTGAACTTTTTATTAAGGGAGGGATGAACATAAATTCTGTTGACAGTCACGGAGCGTCGGCTCTTTTTTATTCAACACAGAAAGAAGACAGCAAAATGTTAAAGTATCTCATAGGTGCCGGTGCCGAAACCATGATAACTGACAATTCAAAAAGATCTCCATTGCATTATGCAGTGATTTCAAACCGGACGGAGCCGGTTTTGATTTTGCTTCAAAAAGGGGGTGACCCGAACTGGAAAGATAATTTTGAAAGAGATGTTCTTTCAACTTATCTCCGTAACACAAAAGAGGAAAATATTGAGATAGTGAGTGCACTTATAAACAGCGGTGCAGATGTTAATTCAAGGGATGTTGACCGGGGAACACCTTTAATATATGCCGCAAAAAATAATTTTTATGAAACCACTAAAATTCTTCTTGAAAAAAAGGGATCAACTATTGCCAAAGACCATGCAGGGAAAACAGCCCTTGACTATGTTGCTGAAAGTTATCAGGAAAATCCGGAAAACCATGAGCTGTTCGAACTTTTAAGTCAACATACCATTCAGGCAAAAGAACAACTTAATTAAATCAAGCTCTTACAAAAAAACAACAAGCCTACTTGAAATTAAATAAATACGACATATAATTACTTCAAGCTACTTTGATATTGGAGATGACAATGAAAATTTTGGTGTTTGCGATCTTTTTTTTATCCGCTCAGTCACTGTTCGGGCAACTTGTTGTGGCAACTCCCGGAGCAGATGCCCAGATTCAGACTCAAACATTGATGATGACCCAAATTGCGGCACAACAGAGGTATCAGGAGTATCAACACTATTTGGAGTATCTTATGCAATTTGCACAGGTAATTGCCGCAGTTAATCAAACAAGGAATCAGATTGCAGACATTTCAAAAATAAGTGGTGACCTTAAAAACAAAAGTGCAAAAGATTGGCTTAATGATGTTGACAGAGAATTATCGGGTGTCATGCCGGAATATGAACAATTCAGAAACGAAATTTCAGGAATGGCGGGGCAAGGCAAAGCTGGATGGCAGGGAATTTATTCCGGTTATGTTGCAGGCTGGGATTCAAGTCTGCAAGATTATCATGGGGAACTTTTAAAAAACTATGAAAATCATGTGATGTTTCCGGAGCTTTTTCCTGCGGCTCAAAAAATGGGCAAAGATTTCATTAAAAATGAAAGTGCTAAAAAGATCGTTCATAAAGCGTGGCTTGAATCGGGGCTGGAATACGAAATGAAAAACGATGTTGTAAGAAAAAATACCTTTAAAAAATACTATGATGAATATCTCAGGCAGGCAAAAGCTAATGACAACATTGAAGCTTTGGGGCTTGCAAACATTATGCAATCACAATATCTCACCGTTGAAACACTTGAACATTTAAGGAAAAACAGCGACATACAGACAATGAGGGAACATTTTGAAAAAGATGCACAGAAAGCATACATTGAAATGACCACAGAAGCTGCAAAATCAAGAAAGAAAAAAGACCGTCCCTCAAAAGAAAAATCTGTTTTCGGACTTGATTAGGAAAGCAATGAAGCTTAATAACATAAATGTTATAATCTTGACAAATATAAAAAATATGATATATAGGAAAGAGTGTTTCAGATGTTTGATATAGTATTCTTTAAAACTGAGTCAGGGAATAGTCCTGTTGAGAAATATATTGAATCTCTGGAGAATGAGCAGATAGAAATTGTTCTTTCACAGATTGAGCAATTATCAATACTGGGATTGAAAGGGATGCCCGGCAAAATGATAAAAACTGTTTCAGGAATTCATTATCTAAGGATAAGAGATAAAAAAGGAGCTCACAGAGTTTTCTTCACAATAGAAGGGGGCAGGATATTGTTGTTGCTTCATGCTTTTGAGAAAAAAGAACAGAAGCTGAAAAAAGCTGATATTGAAAAAGCATTGGCAAGACATAAAGAATGGCGGAGGCGTTATGGGAAACTTTAATGATTTTATTGAAAGAATGAAAAGAGAAAAGGAAGGTTTTGCTGAAGTATGGGAATCAAACCGTCCAAGAAGGGAGTTTATAAATCATATTGCAAAAATCAGAGTTGAAAAGGGTCTGACACAGAGCGATCTTGCACAGAAAGTAGGGCTTCACCAGTCTGCCATTGCCCGTTTTGAATCAGGAGAATCTAATCCTGCATTAAAAACAATCCTTAAAATAGTTGAGGCACTTGATCAAAAGCTGACGACTCAGCCTGTGAAGCTTGAAATGGAGCCTTTTGCCGGCAAAAAAGCAGAAATGCTCTCAGATAAAGGGAAATTTGTTTGGTCCGCAAAATCGCAGGAGTTTTCAGTAAAGGAATTTTTTAATGACAAAGAATGTGAGGCAGTAGGTTAAACATGCAAAAAAGCGTTTTTCAGGTTATTTCCCAAAGACTCAAAAAAGTAGATTTTAAGCTAAACCCTGAATATGTATTCAAAGATGAAAAGGTACAGTTTGATATCGATTTAAAAACTGACACTAACAGACATGCTGAAAAACCGATGGCTGAAGTGTCCCTGACATTAAGCTTATTTCAGAAAACTAATGATGCACCTTTTGTCTGTGATGTAGTGTATCAGGGACTTTTTACATGGGAAAAAGGCACTCCTGCTGATCATATTGAAAAATATCTGAGCTGCAATGCTCCGGCTTTGTTGTACTCCTACATTAGACCACTTATAACAAGCTTAACCACCATGTCAAATCTACCACCCCTGACACTACCTTTCATGAACTTCCAAAGTGAAGATAAAAAGAACGGAAAACATAAATAGTGAAATGTTTAAACATCAATCAATAAAAGATCTTTTCATTCTTTTTTTTATTTGCTTCCTTCCCCTGCTCCTTTCAGCTCAGCAGAAAATCCACATTCCGACAGCAAACATGATAAGGGAAAAATACTCTGATTCTATCAACAGGGCGGTTGCAAAATATCCATACATAAATAAAGATGGTGTCCGCCTTACTATTCACCCCGGTCTTGTTAAAGCTATAATCTATCAGGAATCCCGTGGCAATCCTGATGCTAAAAGTCATGCGGGAGCTTACGGACTGACTCAGATAATGCCACAAACGGCAAGACTCCTTGAATGCGACTACAATAAACTTAATGACACTGAACTTGCAATAGATTGTTCAGTAAAGTTTCTTGCAGCACTTCTGACTTACAACAAAGGAGATCTTATCCGCTCACTTTCAGGCTATAACGGAGGAACACATTCAACAGCGGCAAGACCCACAACAACTGAAGGACTTCTTGCCGGAAGAATATACGATCACCCCGAAACAAGAGGTTATGTTGTAAGTGTTCTGCGATGGTTCGAATGGTTTAAAGTGAAGGAGTAATAGCGACTTTTAATAAAAATAGACTTTGGGTATCTGCCACTATTGACATACATACTTTTATACATATAATTATATGTGTGTTTGTCTGTATAAGGAGGTGTGTGATGTCGAGAATAAAAGCAACTTTTACACTGGACGAAAATGTAATTGCTGAGCTTGAAACATTTTCAAAAGGTTTGTCAAAAAAGAAAAGTCATATAATTGAAACAGCACTTTCAATATATTTTGATATGATGGACAGTCGTCTTGCAGAAAAAATGTTAAAAGATGTGGAATCGGGCAAAGAAGAACTGGTTGATGCTGAAAAAGTTTATAAAGATTTGGGCATTAATTGATGCAATATAAAATATTTTTTACACGATCGGCTGTAAAAATGTTGGAAAAGATAGATTTCCCAATTCAAAAGCTTATAAAAATCAAGCTTGATATCCTTGCAAAAGATTTCAATGCCCTTGAAAACAACCTGAAACAGCTTAAAGGGGAAAAAAACATATACCGGCTCAGAGTTGCCGACTACAGAGTTATCTTTGAAAAAAAAGACTCCGGGTTGATAATTCTTGTTATCCGCATCGGTCATAGGAAAGAAGTCTATTTAGATTTTTGACTTGTGAAAATTTCAACAAACAAATACGACCGCACCGAAACAACATTGGGTGGGAAACAGAGCCTCGCAAGCTGTTTAAGAACAAACAGGGCAAAAAGCCATAGCAAAATGCCCTTGTGGGTGTTCGAAGCGCTACATTATTTGACTTTGTGGTTTTATTGTGTAATTCTGGAAACAGGATTGTTTTTTAAGGTGCTGTAATGAAAAGTGTTTTCCCCAGCGAATTCCTTCTTTTGCGGAACATAAAACTTTTATATGTTGAAGATGATGATGATCTGAGGAACACCGTTTTTATGTTTCTCAAGGATTTTTTTCACACTATCTATTTGGCATCCAACGGAAGTGAAGGATTAAAGAAATTCATTCAACACCGCCCCGACATTGTAATAACTGACCTGAGAATGCCTTACAAAGACGGCATCCAGCTTACAAAAGAAATAAAATCCATCAACAGAAACATTCCGGTTATACTTAACACAGCATTCGCTGAAATACCTGATCTAATAAGTGCAATAGAGGCAGGGGTTGACAGATATATACAAAAACCCGTTGATGAAAAGAATATTCTCAATGTATTGTACGATCTTTCACTTCCTTTAATGCAGCAAGAACAGATACGGGCACTTCGGGAGCAGACCTCTCAAGAAAACGGTTTTTTTGCAAAAAGCCCTAAGATGAAAGAGGTTTTTGACAAAGCCAGAAGCGTTGCGTGGACACCTTTTTCTGTTATATTAAGAGGAGAAACCGGTTCCGGCAAAAGTTATCTTGCCAGAGCGATTCATGATATGAGCGGAAGAAAAAACCTTCCATTTGTTAAACTTGATCTGGGAGCTTTGCCTGAAAACCTCATCGAGAGTGAACTTTTTGGACATGAAAAAGGGGCTTTTACCGGCGCTGATAAGAAAAGATGCGGAGCTTTCGAATCTGCAAATAATGGAACAATTTTTCTTGATGAACTTGAGAATGCTTCTGCGCATCTTCAATCAAGACTGCTCAGAGTCGTTGAAGAAAAAACGATAGTTCCTGTGGGATCAGACATTGCGGCAAATATTGATATTAGAATAATAAGTGCGAGCAACAAGCCTCTTTTTGAATTGGTAAAAGAAGGAAAGTTCAGAGAAGACCTCTATTACCGGCTTGCAGAATTTGAAATAATCCTGCCTCCTTTGAGGGAAAGAAAAGAGGATATTCCATGGCTTGCATCAAGATTTATGATAGAAGCCGCAGATGAATTAAAAAAACAGGTTTATAATATTTCTAAAGATGCACAGGAATATCTCTGTGATAGACCATGGTATGGAAATGTCAGGGAATTAAGAAATTTTATCAGAAAATCTGTTCTGTGCTCAAAAGGAAGTGTAATTACTCTTGATGACATATCAGGCATAAATCAGGAGTTTTCAAAACAGTCTGGAAAGAATTCTCAGATCCACCACTTTATGTCTCTAGCTGAGAATGAGAGAATATATATTGAAAAGACACTTCTAATAACAGGCGGCAACAAGACAAAAGCCGCTAAACTTCTTGGAATAGATATCACCACCTTAAGAAGAAAGCTGAAAAAGTACTGAAAAAAAACAACTCATAGGGCAAAATGCCCTGCTGCAAAATCCACAAAATTACAGTGCTGGCTTCAACTACTTGAATTAATTGCCTTTATTATTTAAGACTGTTTGGCATGTCGTTTGCATATAAGCAAGTGCGTAAGGTTTTTTGTTTTTGCAGGAAATAAGCGAATGGCAAATATTGTTCACAAATCAGAAGCTCTCAGAGCGAACATGCTTGAAACACGGTCTGTTCACAGCAATTTCTCGGAAAACGAACTTTTTCTTATTGAAGTTGCTGCCCCTTTCCCAGCGATGAAAAAAAGATTGAACGAATATCTGAAAGAAAAACACCATCGTTTCCCCGATCTTGATGAAATTATAGAAAGCTGCAGATGGATAATCCTTGAGAATCTATGGAGTTTTGAGAAACACAATGATAGAGAGAGAATATTTATCTGTTTTGCAGACGAACTGGTATCAATAACATCATTTAAATTGAATCAGCCTCAGTTGCACCGACTTATAAATACACTTCTTGGTGCAGTAGAAATCTTATACAAATTTTCAGGCGAAAAAATCGCAAGAACATCTTTTTTAATTCATTACATCAATATACTTGATAAAATACTTGCTTCAGATAATTCGTGTCTTATCGAATCATCAAGCTATCTGAAAAAACATCTGGTAAATATAGCAATGGAGCCTGTTTTACAGAATAAAGTTTTTAACATTATGAAAAAATCTTTGATAAAAAACATTCTTTACTGGAAGACGATGCCGCCTTTTACGGCCTGGGAATATAGCTTGGGAATCGAATACAGTTCCGAATCAAAGGAAGTTGACGAAATGCTGAAAGCTCAATTTCCTTCAAAGCTGTTTGAAGATTCCGCAGAAATGATACATAACGCTAAGTTGTTCAAAGACCTTCTGGATGTGCCTGATTTTTCTTTTTTTACGAAAAATTTGCGTTATTCGTTAGACCTGATTTCGACTCCTGAAAGCCGGATATACTATATTTTTTATCTTCTCGGACTTGAGTCAATGGCTGCAATGAGAGAGCACCTTCTCTTTGACCTTAACAGGGTTTTAAAAACAGTTTTTCTAGAAGATGACGAAAAAAGCAAATTGTTTGTTGCAAGGATCTTCAATTTTTTCAAGCCCATGCAAAACCATTTTCAGAGTGCGGTTTTAGACTGCATAAAAACTTTGGGTGTTGAAATAGTAAGCAAGGATGGGGCGGAATTAACAGATCATTTTTTTGAAAAAGTGATCGAAGCAGGGTTCGTTTATCCCGAAATGAAAGGTGTCAGCTCTGACTGGCAGATAATAATGAACAGAAATCATATCAAGAACATCCGTACCTGGCTTGAGATAATCGCTGTTGATCCTTCAAAATGCACAAAACTTCTTTCGGCACTCCTCATCAACCTTAAAGTTGGCGGGGTTTTTATTTCCGATACAGACCTTTTTCAAAACGATGTCACAAAATTTCTTAACAGTAAGATCAGCTCTTCTTATCATATAGCCAGGCAGATTGCTGTGCTGTTTCCTGTCTATTTTAATGAGATAGGTGCAGAGGGGGAACTGAGAAAAATATCCACAGCGATAGATGAACTTTTTCACAGAAATGACCGTTTGATCCATTTTCTCAGAAAACAGATCCATGCGGAAAGCAACAATACACACATTGAGCTTGTAAAAATAATTTTTGATTTCTGGTGTAACAGAAAAAAAGAGATTCTTTCAGGAAGAGTTCCCACTGATGTTTTTGAATCTCTTGATATTTCTGAATGCTCATTCCTTAAAGTCCATGAAATTGCTTCCTCTGTGCTGGAAAAAGTTTCAGGAGATGTAAACAGGCTCTTCAATATGGATCAGAACGAACTTCTCAGGCTACTTGATTCCATAAAAATTCCCGAAAGCAAAGAATTTAAAAAAGTTAAATATCTTTTTAATTTGAACTTTCTTTTAAGAGAAAAATA
>SLGQ01000086.1 GCA_007136595.1 Candidatus Sumerlaeota bacterium
GATTTTTTCCGTTTGTAATATGAGTTGTTGAAATGGAGGTGTGGATGAAGCTGACTTTTTTTCTTCTTTTTGTTTTTACTGTTTTTCAAGGTTGCGTTCCGACAAGCAAAGATATTTCAAAATATATCTCTGAAAAAGGATCTGAAGTTAATGACAGTAAAATTGATGCCCACAATGATTCTGACAATGTTGATGCTGATGTTGATGATGACAAAATCCAACACGACGATGATCAGTCAATCTATCCCGACAGCGAAAACAACGATCACCCTGACGAAACGAACGATTTTGAAGGTGACGATTCCGATAATGGATATGAAGTTCCCGACTTTCCACCTTCAGACCCTTCTCCGATAGATCTTGAGGGGATCAAAGCAAGGTTTTATCAAAATATTGAGTATGGTGACCATGAGCGGCACTTGTTTGACATTTTCATTCCTGAATCCACGGCTCCTACTCCGCTTGTAATATTTTTTCATGGCGGAGGGTTTATAGCAGGAGACAAAAGTGACATTTATGAGATGGGAGGACCTTTTATAATAAGAGGATTGCTCAGAAATGGAATATCTTTTGCCAGTATTAACTACAGACTTTTTGAAAATCCTGAAGAAGAAGGAGTTATAAAACCCCTCACAGATGCTGTGAGAGCTTTGCAATCCATCAGAAATGAGAGTAGATCGCTTTTCATTGATAAAGAAAAAATTGCCCTTTGCGGTGGATCTGCCGGAGCCGGAATAAGTCTCTGGATCGGCTTAAATGATGAGATGGCTGATCCAGAAAGTGATGATCCGGTCGAAAGAGAATCAACAAGGGTCAGAGCTATCGGAGCCTTCGAAACGCAGGCAACCTACGATATTGTAAAATGGGAAACCGAGCTTTATGAACCTTTTGGAATAACAATTCAAATGCTTATAAATCTTGGTCTTGGCAATATGATATATCAAATGTACGGGATCTCTTCCAAAGAGGAACTTTACAGTGATGAAATAAAAGAATACAGAAAAAAGGTTGATATGCTTTCTCTTTTTTCTCCCGATGACCCCCCGGTATATGTTGAAAACAACTATAACGATGCCGGCAGACCCTGGGATTTTTATGCTTTTCTACACCACCCTTTTCATGCTGAAGCGCTCATGAATGAAGCTCAAGCGGCAGGAGTTGAGGGAGTTTTTTATATTCCCGCCCTTGATATTTCCGACCCATCAGGTGAAAGATTTGTTGATTTTGCGGTAAGGCACCTCAAATGATTTTCCATTTGAAAGAAAAGTTGGAGATGAAGTTCCAATATTCATGGCTGCCTTATTGTTGTCCCGGACTGATTTCGGTAAAAAAGTTAAAATTCAAAAAATAGGGAAACCTCAGTTATTGTTTCATTGACTTGAAATGCAATTGTGATATAGTCAACGACAGTTTTTTCAAGGAGCGGAGTATGGCGGTGATAACATTACAGGATATGATTTTCAGATTGCAGAAATTCTGGGCGGATAAAGGTTGTGTGCTTGTTCAACCGTGGGATATGGAAATGGGTGCCGGAACATTTCACCCCGCAACTTTTTTCTATTCTCTTGACAAAGGTGACATAGGTTCAGTTTATGTTCAGCCTTCAAGAAGACCTACAGATGGAAGATATGGTGAAAGTCCAAACAGGATGCAAAGGTTTTATCAGATGCAGGTACTTATTAAACCGAGTCCGGAAAATTCTCAGGAACTTTATCTTGAAAGTTTAAAAGCAATAGGGATAGAACCTGCTGACCACGATATCCGTTTCGTGGAAGATGATTGGGAAAGCCCGACACTCGGTGCGTGGGGTCTTGGATGGGAAGTATGGCTTGACGGAATGGAAATAAGTCAGTTTACATACTTTCAGCAAATGGGTGGTATCGATCTGGATCATATTCCGCTCGAACTTACATACGGTATTGAAAGAATATGCATGTATCTTCAAAATGTTGACAATGTTTTTGACCTTAAATGGAATGAGAATGTAACTTACGGAGAAATCCATAAAGTTGATGAATTTGAATTTTCATCGTTCAATTTCGATGAAGCTCCGGTCAGTGATTTTTTCATGTTTTTTGACAAGTATGAGGAGATATCAAAAAATCTGCTTGAGAAATCACTTCCCCGTCCCGCTTATGAATTTTGCATAAAAGCGAGTCATGCTTTCAATATCCTTGATGCAAGAGGGGCTATCTCAGTAACTGAAAGGCAGCGTTATATAACAAGGATCCGTACATTAAGTTGTGCCATTGCTCAAAAATATGTTGAAACCTGCAAAGACGGAGGAGAAAAACAGTGACTCACATTCTTTTTGAAATAGGTTTTGAAGAATTTCCCCCTTCTTTTATTGTTCCGGCTCTTGATCAGTTGAAACGATCTTTTCTTTCGGGCATGGAAAAAGAAAGGATATCTCCGGGATCTGTTGAATGTTATTCCACTTCATCCCGGATGGCACTCGTGTTTAAAGCTGTTCCGGACAGGCAGCCCGATCTTAGAGAAAAGGTCACCGGTGCACCAAAAAAAATTGCTTTTGGAGATGACGGAAAACTTACGAAAGCAGGAGAATCGTTCCTTGAAAAAAATTGTCTGAAAGAATATTTTTTTGAGGATTCACCCAAAGGGGAAGTGATCGCAGGATGGAAAGAGGAAAAAGGCAAAGAATTAAGTGAAGTTATTGTTCCTCTGCTTGACAAGTGCCTGAAGTCACTTGATTTCAAAAAAAGCATGCGATGGGGAACAAATTCATTTTATTTTGCCAGACCGGTAAAATGGATATTGCTTAAAATCGAAGAAAAAGCTGTTAACGGAAGGTTTGAAACATTCCAATTTGATGACAGCTCTTATGGACATAGGTTCCTTCATCCCGGAAAAGTTGAAGTTTCGCCATGCAACTATGTTGATGAAATGAGGAAAGCTTCAGTAATTGTTGACCGTAATGAAAGGATCAAGATAATAGAAAGTTACATTAAAAATGTCATTTCAAGCAATAACTGTGAAGATGAAATTGATGCGGCTATCATGAATGAAGTGGTTGACATGGTTGAGTATCCTTATCCGGTGATAGGTAACATTCCTGACAAGTACAGTGATCTTCCCCCTGAACTTATAATAAAAGTTCTGAAAAAAGATCAGAGATACTTTACACTCAGAGAAAAAGAAACCGGAAAACTTTTTCCCCGGTTCATAAGTGTCCTCAATAATATTCCGACAGACGAAGCAGTCGTTTTAAAAGGGAATGAAAAAGTTGTATCGGGAAGACTGGCTGATGCCGCTTTTTATTACGGGGACGATCTGAAAAAAGATTTCACCTTACTGAATCAAAAACTGAAAGAGATGCTTTTTCAGAAAGATCTTGGAACTTACTACGATAAAGTTGAGAGGATTGCTGAAATATCCCGGTTCATTGCTGAAAAATATTTCAATTTTGATAAAGAAATGGTTGAAAAGATCAAAAACACCGCAATGATGATAAAAAACGATCTTGTGACGGGGGTGGTATTTGAATTTCCCGATCTTCAAGGTGTAATGGGAAGATACTACGCTAAGGCGGCAGGTTTCGGGGATGAGATTTCATCTGTTATGGAACAGCATTACATGCCGTTGAATGCAGGTGAAAGAGTGCCTGAAAATGTGATCGGAAAAATTGTTTCCATGGCAGATAAGGCAGATACGATAGTTGGAGGTTTCATGGCTGGAATGAAACCTACCGGGTCAAAGGATAAATTTGCAATAAGGAGAAATGGACTTGGATTTCTGACTGTCGCTGCTTCCTGTGAGCAGGAACTTGTCAATGTGAAAGAAGTGCTTGATTTTGCGGCTTCATTGGTATCAAAATTCAATCCTGAACTTAAATATGACACTGAAGAAGTGAATGACTTTATAACTGCCAGATATCAGGCTGTTTTAGGTTCTGAAACAAGTGTGATACAAGCTGCTGCCGGTGCAGGAGCTGAAGTTCCCGTCCTTGTTAGAAAAAGGGCTGAAACCATTGAGCGGCTTTTAGATGATCACGATATCAATGATATGGCACAGCTGTATAAGAGGGGCTGTAATATATTGAAAAAACAGATCGTTCCTGAAGGAGATCCTGATCCTGCCCTTTTTGAGCAGGATGAAGAAAGGAATCTTTACAGATCAGTGAACACTGTTTGTGAAGAAATTGTGAATTTGTCTGACAATCTTGATATTGCGTTAAAAATTATTACAATCAAATCGGTGTTGGATATGTTTTTTGATTCTGTTTTTGTAATGGCGGACGATGAGTCAATTAAAAATAACAGACTTAAACTCATAAGGAAAGTTACAGACCTTGTCAGAGAGCAAATTGGAGATATCAGTTATTTGAACATTTAGTTGATAGGAGGAGACCATGACTAAAAAATTCGTTTATTTTTTCGGACCCGAAGGATCTGAAGGAAATGCAACAATGAAAAACACTCTTGGCGGAAAGGGTGCCAACCTTGCTGAAATGTGTTCGCTGGGGATCCCGGTTCCCGCAGGTTTTACAGTTTCTACCGATATGTGTACTGTTTATTATGAAAACAACAGGAATTATCCGCCCGAACTTAAAGAGCAGGTTCTTGAAAATCTTGCAAAAGTTGAAGAAGTTATGGGAAAAAAATTCGGAGATCCGAAAAACCCTCTTTTACTTTCAGTAAGAAGCGGTGCAAGAGTTTCCATGCCGGGTATGATGGATACTGTACTGAATCTCGGACTTAATGAAAAAACACTTAAAGGACTTGTCAAAAAGAAAGGTGATGAAAGGTTTGCGTGGGACAGTTACCGTCGCTTTATGCAGATGTACGGAAATGTTGTCATGGGTGTTGACGGTGAACATTTTGAGCATGCAATTGAAAATATAAAGAAGAAAAATAAAATAACAGAAGATCTTGAAATGACAGTTGCCCACCTCAAAGAACTTGTTGCTGAATGCAAAAAGATAGTTAAGAAACATGCTAAAAAAGATTTTCCGTCAGATCCTATGGAACAGCTTTGGGGAGCTGTTGATGCCGTTTTTGGAAGCTGGATGGGTGACAGAGCGGTTTATTACCGTAAAATGAACGGATATCCTGATAAGTGGGGAACTGCAGTAAATGTCCAGGCAATGGTTTTTGGAAACATGGGCGATGACTGTGGAACCGGTGTTGCCTTCACAAGAAATCCGGCAACAGGTGAAAAAGTTTTCTACGGGGAATATCTCATTAATGCTCAGGGCGAAGATGTTGTTGCAGGTATCAGAACTCCTCAGGAAGTTACAATAGCAGGAAGCCGTAAATGGGCGGAAAGTATTGGAGTTTCAGAAAAAGACAGAAAAAAGAAATATCCTTCCCTTGAAGAGTATATGCCTGAAGTTTATGAAGAACTTGTTGATATTTACCACAAGCTCGAAAATCACTACAGAGATATGCAGGACATTGAATTCACTATAGAAAATAAAAAGCTCTGGATGCTTCAGACCCGTACCGGAAAAAGGACGGCGGCGGCAGCGGTAAGAATTGCTGTTGAAATGGTAAATGAAGGGATGATCTCAAAAGATGAAGCTCTTCTCCGTGTAAAACCGGACCAGATAGATCAGCTTCTTCATCCTCAGTTCATAAAGGCTGAAAAAGCAAAAGCAAAACTTCTCGCAAAAGGTCTTCCGGCAAGTCCGGGTGCTGCTACAGGACAGGTCGTTTTTAATGCAGATAAAGCTATGGAGTGGAAAAAACAGGGCAAAGCCATAATTCTTGTAAGAGTTGAAACAAGTCCCGAAGATATTGGCGGAATGGATGCGGCAAACGGTATTCTTACTGCCAGAGGCGGTATGACAAGCCATGCGGCTGTTGTTGCAAGAGGAATGGGTAAATGTTGTGTTTCCGGTTGCGGTGCTATCGCCATAGACTACAAAACTGCAAAGTTTACTGTTAAAGATGTTGTCGTAAAAGAAGGCGACTGGATCTCGATAGACGGTACATCGGGTGAAGTTCTTCTTGGAAAAGTTGCATCGGAACAACCTAAGTTTGAAGGTGATTTTGATGTTCTCATGCAGTGGGCTGACGACAGAAGAGTTCTTAAAGTGAGAACAAACGCTGATACACCCAAAGATGCAAGAGTTGCTCTTGATTTCGGTGCAGAAGGTATAGGTTTGACCCGTACGGAACACATGTTTTTCGAAGGCAACAGAATAAAAGCAGTAAGAGAAATGATCCTTTCAGATGATGAAGCGGGCAGAAGAAAAGCTCTTAAAAAACTCATCAAACACCAGAGAGATGATTTCTATGGCATTTTCAAAGAGATGGAAGGTCTTCCTGTAACAATAAGACTTCTTGATCCTCCTCTTCATGAGTTCCTTCCTCATGAGCCTGCTCAGATAAAAGATATGGCTAAAGAAATGAAGGTGACAGAAGAGAAAGTAAAGGCAAAGATCAATGAACTGCATGAGTTCAACCCGATGCTCGGACACAGAGGATGCCGTCTTGGCATCACATACCCTGAAATAAGTGAAATGCAGGCAAGAGCGATAATTGAAGCAGCTTGCGACCTGACAAAAGAAGGTGTAAAAGTGTTCCCGGAGATCATGGTTCCCCTTGTTGGAAAGAACGAAGAGTTCAAACTTCAAAAAGATGTAATTATCAAAACTGCGGAGAAAGTTTTTGAAGAAAAAGGGATAACAGTTGAGTATATGGTAGGAACAATGATCGAGATCCCAAGAGGTGCTATGACTGCTGATGAAATAGCGGAAGAAGCTGAATTCTTCTCTTTCGGAACGAACGATCTTACCCAGATGGCTTTCGGATACAGCCGTGACGATGCAGGAAAATTCCTCGAAGTTTACAAAGAAACAGGGATTTTGACAATTGATCCTTTTGTTTCAATAGATCAGGAAGGTGTAGGTCAGCTTGTTGAAATGGCAGTGAAAAGAGGAAGAAAAACAAGACCCAACATTAAGCTTGGTATCTGCGGAGAACATGGCGGGGATCCCGATTCAATAGATTTTTTCCACAGATGCGGACTTAACTATGTAAGCTGTTCTCCATTCAGAGTTCCGATAGCAAGACTTGCAGCAGCACATGCCGCGATCAATAATGACATTGTCAGAGAGATCAAAAAGACAATGGAAGATGCATACGGAACAATTGAAGGTGCAGTCAAAACGATCTATAAAGAGCTTGAAAAAAGATTCAAAAAGAACTGATCTCTAAAAAGGCAGGCGTTCTGAAAAAATTTCCAATGGAGGAATCATGAAATCACTATTTACAATTATTTTTTCGTTTATTTTTGCATTTGTACTTGTTTCATGCGGAGATAAAGAAAAAACAGAAACAGAAGATAAAGATCCAGTAAGCGATGTTGATGAAGCTAATGACAATGATATAGAAGATGAAAAAATTGACGACGATACTGACAATGGTGAGACAGAAGATGAAGAAGAAGAAGAGCTTCTTTGCGAAGGGATCGATGTCAAAAGTGAAGAAGATATTGAGTCTATTAAAAAATGTGTTGAAATAACAGGCTCAGTAATATTTGAAAGCACAGATTTTACTCAAATTGAGCTTCCCCTTCTTGAAAAGGTCAAGGGCAGTCTTGTTTTCGGTTCGTACTGGGACAAAGTTGCCGATAAAATGGTTGGAGAGGGAAACCCTTCTTTAGAAAGTATATCTCTTCCTGAACTTAAAGAAGTAACGGGTGATTTTTCAGTTTATAATAATCCTGCAGTTACTGTTTTTTCAGCTCCGGAACTAGTTTCAGTAGATGAATTCTGGGTGGAAAACAATGCCCTGCTTGAATCTTTTGATGCAGGTAAACTTGAAAATGTAACAGGAGACCTTGGAATATGGGACAATGCTTCAATTACTGAAATAGAAACCTCTTCTCTTGCCGGTGTTGACGGGTTTTTGTGGGTTAGAAGAAATGCCATGCTTGAAAAATTGTCTATGGATTCTCTTGTATCTGTGGGGGTTGATTTCAAAATAACAAGTCACGATACCCTTAATACAATAGAATTCAGTGAACTTGGAAAAATAGGGAAAGATTTCTATGTCAGAAAAAATTCTAAACTTCCTACATCCATGGTTGAAGCATTAAAAGATCAGGTAGAAGCAAAAGATGGGATCGGCGGATCAGTTATGATAACTGATAATCTTGAAGATTGAGATCGTTAATATTTTTGGTGTATTATAAATCTTTTTTTCATGGGCAGACAAATGGGTCTGCTACATAATCACCTGCAGTTATTCTGCTCCCGACCGGTATCCATCTCAACACCTCTTTCTATCAATTCCCATATGACTGTAAAATCACTTATACAATTGTTTCCTATACTCAACCTTTCAAGGTTAACAAGGTTAAGTAATACGGGGAGGGTTTCGTTGGTGAGGTAGTTGTTGATAATGCTTAAAGATTTCAATTCTGTCAGGTTTGCAACTTCTTCCATTGAGTCGAGTTGGTTGGTATCGATAGATAGCCTTTCAA
>SLGQ01000063.1 GCA_007136595.1 Candidatus Sumerlaeota bacterium
TGTCTTTTTATTCATCAATAGTTTCTCTTTATGATCATATTTTTCCGGTTATGGCTCCTATGGTTTCTCTTTGTAATGAATCGGTTCCACAATCAGGAAGGGTTCTTGAGGTAGGTTGTGCAACCGGAAATTTGATAGATGCTTTGAGAAACGGAAAAAGGAGTTTTACAGGAATTGATTATGACGATGAAATGGCAAGGTATTCTCTTGAGAGATTTAAAGACTTCAAAGATGTTGAAATAACAAAGCTCGACATGAAATTTATTGGAGATAGTTTCAGCAAAAACAGTTTTGATTCTGTAATTTGTTTTGGAAATACTCTGGTTCACCTTAAAGATTTTGAAGAAATGGTGTCTGTTCTTTCTCAGATGAAACAAGTTTCAGTAAAAGGGGGAAATCTGCTCCTTCAGATAATCAACTATGACAGAATTTTTCAAAGCAACTCTTTTGATCTTCCTGAAATTGATAACGAACACCTTACTTTTTTAAGAAAATATGAAAAAAGGGAAGATGGAAGACTTGATTTTAACACGGTGCTTACCGATAAGAAAAATGGCACAATAATAAAAAACTCAGTTCCGCTTTACCCTGCATCAAGCACAGAAATAATGAAAGCTCTTGAGCAAAGTGGATGGGAAAATATTGAGGTGTACGGATCATTCAAGAAAGAAAAATTCAATCCTTCAGATAGTTATCACCTTATTGTTAAAGCTTCTCTCCCGAAAGGGATATGATCTGTACTGAGAAGGGAGCTGTCGGAACAAAAATTTGGACAAATGCACTTTTTTAGTTGAGATTTGTCCGAAAATAAATATGATGAAGAAAGGTTTAGTGTGGCAAAAGGAGGGAAAATGATAAGCAGGGCATTGGAAAATAAGCTTAGACAACTTGCGGAAAAGTTTCCTGTTGTAACTTTAAATGGTCCGAGACAGTCAGGTAAAACAACTCTTGTGAAAACAGTTTTCCCGGATAAATCTTATGTTTCTCTGGAAGATATTGACAACCGTCTTTTTGCTCAAAATGATCCTCGCGGTTTTTTAAAAACATACCGGAATGCAATAATTGATGAAGCACAGAAAGTTCCTGAACTTTTTTCCTATATTCAGACAGCAGTTGACAATGATGATGTTCCGGGAAAATATATTCTGACGGGTTCAAATAACTTTCTCCTTTTTGAAAAGATTGCTCAGTCTCTTGCCGGCCGGACCGCTATTTTGAAGCTTTTGCCATTTTCAATTGCAGAAACCGGTGAAAAAAGCAGTCTTGATAAGATAATTTTCAGAGGAATGTATCCAAGAATTCTAAAAGATGATATTGCCCCTCAGGATTTTTATCCCGGGTATGTTCAGACATATATCGAAAGAGATGTAAGACTTATTAAAAATATTCATGATCTTGGTCTTTTTCAGCTTTTTGTGAAAATGTGTGCCGGAAGAACAGGTCAGCTTCTTAATATTTCATCACTTTCAAATGAATGTGGAATTTCTCAAACTACAGCAAAATCGTGGTTATCAATTCTTGAGCAGAGTTATATAGTGTTTCTTTTGCAACCGCATTACCGCAATTTCAATAAAAGACTGGTTAAGACCCCGAAGCTTTATTTTTATGATACCGGACTTGCCTCTTATCTTCTTAATATTCAGTCTGAAGATCAGCTTAGAACTCACTATGCAAGAGGTGCTCTATTTGAATCTTTCATTATTTCTGAAATAATAAAATCCCATTTTAATAATGGCAGAGAACACAACTGTTATTTCTGGAGAGATAAAAACGGAAACGAAATTGACTGCATCGTTGAAAAAAGTGATCATCTGCTCTCAGTTGAAATAAAATCGGGACAGACTGTAGCAAATGACTGGTATAAGAATCTCAATTACTTCTCATCGATCTCTCAAGGTGTGTCAAATGAAAATCTCATTATATACGGCGGAGATAACGACCAGTTGCGAACAGCAGGCAAAATAATCTCATGGAAAAACTTGCCGGCTACTTTCAAGTGATAGAAATTCTTTTTTTTTGCCTTACATCTTCTCGCCCGAAAGGGATATGATCTGTACGGAGAAGGGGATAATTTCATCGGCTTTTTTCATTGCCTGTTTAACGATTTCTGTCATTCCGCCACAGCAGGGGACTTCCATCCGTACAATGGTGATGGACTTCGGTTTTGCAATATCAATGATGGCAGCTATTTTATCAACATAGGCTTCTCCATCATCAAGTTTAGGACATCCGATGGCAATGGCTTTTCCTTTTATGAAATCTTCGTGAGTGTTTGCATAGGCAAAGGCGACACAATCTGCAAGTATCATCAGATCTGCATTTTTAAGGAACGGTGCATGAGGAGAAATAAGATGTATCTGAACAGGCCAGTGTCCAAGCTGACTTTGAAGAGGTCCAGTTTCATTTTTCTGCTCTGAGGGTTTCTGTGCCGGTTTTTCTACAGGTTTAAGTGTCATTACTCTGCTTCCGGGACATCCTCCGCCATGATTCCCTCCATCACAACCGCCATCACCTTTTTTATGGTCATCTTCAAGCGGATTTTTTATCCCTTTTTCATTGAGATACTCAATGGCTTCCTTTAAAAATTCAAAAGCACCATGTTTTTTAAGATGAAGAAGATGTGCTTTTATCGTGTTAACTCCTGCCGGAACAATGTTCTGCTCCATTACTGCCCTTTCATCATAAGCTTCAGCTTCTCTTTCAACCACCTCAATAGCTCCCGTTGGACAAGTCCCGATACATGCTCCAAGTCCGTCACAGAAAAGATCACTTATGAGCCGTGCTTTTCCATCAACTATCTGTAAAGCACCTTCCGCACAATCAGGAACACAAAGTCCGCAGCCGTTACATTTTTCGTCATTGATTTCAATTATCTTTCTTTTCATGATGCCCTCCTTCCGGCAAAAATCAACAATTCCGACTCCATTATCCGAAATAAAAGACACTTTGTCAAGAGAAATTTAATTTTTTTTCTGTAAGCAATAATCTTGCCAATACTTTTTTTTTCGATTATACTCGCCACGAATTACGGAGGGTGTATGATCGCTTCAGTAAGGTTGGAACAAACTCAAAGCTTAAAGCAGACCCAAACACTTAAAATGACTGTCCAGATGCGTCAAAGCATCGAACTTTTACAGAAAAATATCCTTGATATAAGAGATTTTCTGATCGCAGAAGCGGAACAGAATCCGTTCCTTGAGATCGAATCTTACGGTGATGAGCCGGAACCTTTTACAGAATCAGGAAAAGATGGAGATATGCAGGATAGTTGTTCCGGTGTTGATAATACGGAAGGGAGAGAATTGATAAATGCTGACAATACTGAAAACATCTCCGATATTTTAAGTCAGTGTGACTGGGGGCAGCTCAGAGATACTTCCGGTAACAGTTTCGGGGATACCCATGTAAGAAAACAAAATTATTCAGATATTGATTTTTCTTTTGAAAATAACCTTGTTTCTGAAGAAACCCTTTCTCAGTATCTTGACAGACAGATAGTTTCCCTTGATCTGCCTGATGAAACAAGGGAACTTATGATATATATGGCTTACAACCTTGATGACAGAGGATTCCTGAAAGAAAGCGATGAAGAGATAGCTCTGAACATTTCAGGCAAAACAGAGCTTGTCGCAAAAGCAAGAAAAGAGCTTAAAAAATGTGATCCGAGCGGTTGCGGTTCAACAAACATTTACGATTATCTGATATATATGCTTGTTGATCCGTGTGTTGCTGAAATTCCGAAAAAATATGCCGGCCATATTAAAAAGCTTTTTGTTGATGTTTCCGTCAGATCGCTTCTTGAAAAAAAAGACTTTGTCCCTTTATGTGAAGCTCTTGAAGTTAAAGAGGATGAGCTTCATGAGATACTTTCTGCAATAAGGATGATATCTCCATATCCTGCATTCAGGTTTTCCCAGTTCAAACCGGAGTTTGTTCAGCCTGATCTCAAGGTTTTCATGGAGGGAGATGAGATCCTGATACATATTGAAGACAGATTGCTTCCCACAGTGAACCTTAACAAAGAAACTTTTGATAAAAAATTGAAAGAATGTAAAAACAGAAAAGAAAAAAGTTATATGAAGGAAAGGTACAGAAATGCTGAATGGATCATTAAAAGTGTCAGTGACAGGAATAGAACACTTTATGAAGTGGCGGCAAGCATCTTCACCCATCAGAAAACCTTCATAGAACTTGGGGAAAACTTCTTGAAACCCCTTTCTTTAAAGGATGTTTCAGAGGATATCGGAAGAAATGCTTCAACTATATCGAGACTTACCAATGGTAAATATGCTGAAACTCCTCACGGTATATTTGAGCTGAAGTTTTTCTTTGCTAAACAGGTGAGTGACAACCTTGCCACCAACAGGAGACTTGAAACTTCCATCAAAGAAATTATTGAAAATGAACCTAAAGAAGCCCCGTTCAGTGATGATGACATAAGTATCCAGCTCGGGAGAAAGGGGATAGATGTCGCAAGAAGGACTGTTGCAAAATATAGGACCAGAATGAAAATACCCGCTGCAAAAGACAGAAAAAAGAACTATAACTTCTCTTCCGGAGGATAAATGTGCTCTATTGAAAAATATTTGAAAAGAGAAAATGTGATAATTGCTCTTAATACCGACAGTAAAGAAAATCTTATAAGTCAATTATGTGAAACTGTTGGAAAAAATTATTCCGTTTCTTCAGACTTGCTCTTTCAGATCATAATGGAAAGGGAAAGTTACGGCACAACAGGAATAGGTAACGGTGTGGCAATTCCCCATGGAAGAGTGAAAGAACTTAAAGATATAATCATAATCCTTGCTACACTCAGTAATCCTGTCAAATACGACAGTGTTGACGGTGAAGATGTAAAACTTGTCTTCATGCTTCTTGTCCCGGAAGGGAACAATCTTGTTTATTTAAAGCTTTTAAGTCAGATATCTATAATGTGTGACGATAAAAACACCAGAATTTCATTGATGAATGTTGGTTCTCCCGATGAAGTTCTTGAAATAGTGAGGAACTTTGACTAATGCCGATATCAGGAAAATTGAATTTACTTGAATTGCTTCAAAATGAAGGACTTGAACTGACGCTTGAAAATTTAAGTGAGAAAGTTTTATCAGCAGTTGAGTTGAAGGATAACAGAGTTCAGGTTGTCGGTCTTTCCATTGCAGGTTTTGTTGCACATCTTTATAAAGAACGGGTGCAGCTTTTTGGAAAAAGCGAGATGGATTATCTTGAGACTCTGGAGCAGAAAGACAGAGAGAAAATGTCAGAAACATTCCTGAAGGAAGCTCCTGTCCTTGTGATTTTTACACATCCGGAAAAACCTCCCGAATATTTCAGGAAGATCGCTGACAAATATAAAGTGCCTCTTATGTCAACAACGATGACATCAAGTGTATTTATTGATTATTTAAAAGGTGTGCTCAACAGGCAGCTTTCTGTTTATACCACACTTCATGCCCAGCTTATTGATGTTCTCGGGGTAGGGATGCTTATCATGGGAGAAAGCGGTGTGGGTAAAAGTGAAACAAGCCTCGACCTTGTAATGAGAGGGCACAAACTGATAGCAGATGATGTAGTGGAAATAAAACATATCCCTCCTGACCATTTGATAGGAAGTTGTAATGAAATGATGCGGAGCCTTATTGAAATAAGAGGTATCGGTCTGGTTGATCTTCAACAAATGTTCGGAGTGACATCTGTTGCCAATGAAAAAGAGATAGATTGCATTGTAAGACTTGCTTTGTGGGATGAAAAACACCACTTTGACTACGAAAGAGTTGGAAGTTCGGTCAACTACTATGAAATAATAGGAGTGAAAAAACCATATTATGTCATTCCGGTAAGGCATGGTTCCAATCTCAGCTCAATTATGGAAGCTACAGCACGGGATTATCTTTTGAAAAAACTGGGTATCAATGCCGCAGAACAGTTTGAAACAAAGCTTTCTGAAAAGCTTAAAAAATTCGGGGGTAAATAATGTATTCCTACATTTTCCTTACACATGGTGATCTCGGTAATGTTCTTCTTGAAACTGCCGGAAACATCATGGATGAAGATTTTTCCAATAGATGTCTTATCTATTCAATGGATTTTTCAATGGCTGAAAAATTGGAAGTCTTAAAAAACGATATCAGGGTGGATATTGATACTTTTTTATCTCAGGGGAAAAAAGTTATAATATTTGTAGATATTTTTGGCGGAAGCCCGTCAAATGTCGCATTCACCATTTCAAAACATAGCGATGTCGATGTGATATCGGGAGTCAACCTTGCGATGGTAATGTATGCTTTTGAACATATAGACAGTGGTAAAGAGATGGATTCTATGGTGAGCGGAATACTTAGGACCGGTTCCCAGAATATAACAAGTGCAAAGAAACTGTTCCAGAATGACAATGAAACGGATAAGGGATAAAGATCATGGAAAAAACTTTGAAAATCATTAACAGACTCGGTCTTCATGCAAGGGCTGCAAGTATGTTCGTCAAAATTGCCGAAAGATACAAGTGCGAAGTTGAAATGGAAAAAGATGGTGTAAAGGTAAATGCCAAGAGTATAATGGGGATACTTATGCTTGCTGCTCCGATGGGAAGTACAGTGAAAATAATAACAAACGGAGAAGATGAAGATAAGTGTCTTGAAGAATTGGCAAATCTGATAAATGACCGTTTCGGAGAGGGGGCATAGGGTTGAAACGCCGGCGGATACTTAAAGGAGAAAACATTTCCAGTGGTATAGGTATCGGTAAGCTCCTTTATGTTGACAAAAAATTCTCATCAATTCCTCACTACTCCCTTCAGGAAGGGGAAGATTTTATAAAAGAAGAGGTTGCGAGATTTAAAGATGCCATAGAAGCCTGTTCTTTGGAGTTGAAAAGAGTTCAGTCCCAAAAAAAATTGCAACAGGAAGCTCTCTCCATTCTTGAAGTACACAGAATGATGATAACAGACCCGGTTCTGTGTGAAAAAGTAATTGGAGAAATAGAGAAAAACAGCATCAACGCGGAGTGGGCAGTTCTGAATGTCTTTGATTATCTGGTACAATTTCTTTCATCAAGCGGTACCGATTACTACATAAAGGCAAAAATTGCAGATATGAATGTTGTAAGGGATAAAATTTTATCTCAACTCCTAGGCGAAGATGATGTCCCTACCCAGATAGCCGCTCCTCCCAAAGAAAATTTTATTCTATGTGCGGAAAGTTTAACTGTAAGCGATCTTAACCTTATAGCCCAGAACCCTTTTTTGAAAGGGATAGTTCTTGAAATTCCCGGCGGAGTAAGTCATCTGGCGGTTGTTTTAAGGACACTTGAAGTTCCTGCCGTAATGGGTGTTCCCAAATTGATCTCCGAACTTGACTACGGTGATGAGATCATTGTTGATGGTTTGAACGGAGAAGTGATCCTGAGACCTGAAAAAGAAGAGGTCGAAAAGGCTGAAGAAAAGGATACCCTTTACAAAGAGTATTTCAGCCGGTTTCTTGAGAAAGTTGAAGAACCCTCAATATCAAAAGACGGTATTACCTTGAAGGTTGGCGGGAATATTGAACACCCCTATGAAGTTGATACAGTTAAAAAGTATGGAGGGGAGTTTGTCGGGCTGTTCAGGACAGAACTCCTTTTTCTGGACAGAGAGGATATCCCTTCTGAAGATGAACATTATGAAATATATTACGAAACACTTCACAGGCTGATGCCTCTGAGATGTACCGTAAGGATATTTGACTTCGGGGGAGACAAAGAAGGGAATATCATCAGAAAAGGTTCAATGGGGATGAGAGGGATCCGTTTCTGCAAAACTTATCCCGATCTTTTTCTGCCACAGATCAGAGCACTCATCAGAGCTGCGGAACTTGGAAACCTCAACATAATGCTACCTTTTGTTTCCAATGTTCATGAAGTGGATGATTTTAGAGAAATATTATATGAAGAAGCTCGCGATATGGGGCTTGAAAAAAATTTGAAAAGTGTAAAGCTCGGTGCAATGATAGAAGTTCCCGCTGCACTTTTCATAAGCGAAATGCTTGCCAAAGAGGTTGATTTTTTCAGTGTCGGAACAAATGATCTGATACAGTACATGATGGCTGTTGAAAGAAAAGACAAGTCTCTCTCCGACTATTTTTCCCACTTTGATCCTTCTATTGTGCGGGCTTTATATAATCTTGTTAGAATAGCAAAGGAGAATGATGTCGAAATATCAATATGCGGAGAAATGGGGGGTGACCCATGTTTTGCACTTGTTTTTCTTGCAATGGGTTTTACTTCTCTCAGCATGACACCTGTAAGTATTCCGATAATAAAGAAGATAATTAAAAATGGTTACTTGGCAGAAGGGAGGGACATGTTGAACAAAATACTTGTCCTGCCGGAAAAAGAAGAGATAGAGTGTTATCTTAAACAGGAAATGGGAAAGAAATATCCTAATATATTTAGAGAAA
>SLGQ01000283.1 GCA_007136595.1 Candidatus Sumerlaeota bacterium
CTCAAGCTTTTGCCTCTGTAACTTATGTTTCTAAGAACAATTTCTGAACTGCCATTTAAAAACTGATTTCTTATAAATGCAGTTATTTTGGGATCAAAATTCACCCCGTCAAGAGTAAACTCCATTCCGAACAATCCGTCTATCACAAGGGAAACAAATGAAGCTACACTCCAGAGCTGTCTTCTTGAATTAACGACAGGTCCGCTAAGATCTCTGTTGTAGTGATCTTTTCTTGTGTCCTCATACCAGTTGGAAAGAGTAGTAAATTCAAAATTTTCCATATTTGAAAGATTAAGTGCGGCACCTCTTACAAGACTCATGAAAGCATTGTTTACGGCAGCATCGTTATCTGCATAAAGTGCCGCTCTGAGAGCATAAGCAGTTACAAAGGGCCATATCCCCCGGTTGTGATAAACTCTCACAAAAGGCTCCTGGGGCCAGATAACGGGAGGTCCCGCTTCTGTTACAGGATAGTTTTCCACCGACCTTTTTGATTGAGATTTATTTGCAACTTTTGAAAGAACGGCAAGAGACTGTCCAAGAAGATCAAATTTTTTAATGGGATGTTCGTTCAGTCTCGTAGTTTTCATTGCACTGAAAAGCTCTTCGTCGTCCAAATAAAAATGTTGTCTGATATTGCTCCTCAGTTCATTTTTCCAAGTGTCACAAGTGTCTTTAAAGTCATTATCCCCTTTAATTTCTGCCAGTTTAGACCCGACATCAAGGATTATATAGTGAAGAACATTGGTTGAAAGGACTTTCGACATCGCAATGTGAACTGTATCTGAGGCAGTCCATACAGGATAGGTCTGTTCTCTCCAGTCAAGAAAAGATTGCTCACCTTTATATAGCCCGTCAGACTTATCAAAAACATATTTTCTGTCGGTTTCTATCGTATTTTTTATTGCCGTATATGCTTTATCCAGAAACTCTGCACGGGAAGATCCTTCAAGGAACTTAAGTGTTTCAAAAGCTCCCAACGCCCATGAAACTCTGTCTGTGCTCACAGGCCATGAACCACCTGTTCCTGTATCCTGAATTATTTCCATATTACCGCCGCCTACGGAAGCTTTCCTTTCAGAGATCTTAAATTCAAGTGAGTTTTTTGATCTTTCAGGATCAACAAGGGCAAGTCCGAGATCAACTGCGTAAGCGGTATCTCTTGTCCACACATAGTGCCATTTTTCTCCCGTTTCAAAACACTCACAATCAACAGGATTTCCGTAATTGAAACTCCAGTCAGTGATCTGCGACACACTGTTTTGCCCAACTTCTTCGATCGTCATGGCAAAAAGAGCATCAAGAAATGTATGTCCGCTCCGGAGGGTCATATCTCCCGCCTTTTCACTTACCACCCTCTGTTTTGAAGGTGGAAGATCATCTCTGAGAGAAGCTGTCGTAGTAAGAGTGTATGTTTTAAGATCATCACCCGTTACAATGACTTCCGCCTTATCTCCCAACCACTCTATCAAACTGTCAGTATAATCAAAATCATCTATTTCATCATCTATTTCATCATCTATTTCATCATCATCATCATCTATTTCATCATCATCTATTTCATCATCATCATCATCTATTTCATCATCATCATCAACTTCAAAATCATCCTCAACCTCAAAATCATCGTCCACTTCGTCCTCTAAGTCCACTTGGTCCACTTCTCCATCGTCCGCTTCTTCTTCCCCGGTCCCGGAACTGCCGCATCCAAAAAATAAAATCATTAAAACAAAAAGCAAACTCATAAACTTCATAAAAACCTCTCAAATATTACGGAAGATAAATTACAAATCTAAACCATGCGTCGTTAAGCTCGACCGGTTTGTAGTCCCAAATCCACATCGGCTCATTCCCTTCAATATCATCTTCATAGTATGGCAGAAACTCACCGGGACATCTCGAAAAACCGCAGGAAGTGTTTATCCAGGGGTGTGCTCCCAAATGTCCCCAGACATCAATCGGTGTTGAAGCAGTTCCTGCTCTAATAGCAGGTCCCCAATGAGAATCATCAAAATATTTATCACACCAGTCATTTCTGGGACTTCCTACAGCATCGGGAAAATACCTCCATAAAGTAGCATCCCACTCCGGATCGGCAGGAGTATATTCAACATCATCAGCAGGAGGCATTACACCGTCAGTTATATAAATTTCTCCAAGCACTTCAATTGTTGCCATGATAGCTGAAACCACATAGCCTGTGTCTCTTCCATGTACACCGATAACATTTTTCCCAGGCACTAAATTAAAATGATATTCATCAGCATGAGTCCATGCACCTTTATTGGGACCGAGTGGAGACAGAGAGACCCCATTGACGCAGAGATCTACAAGAAGATCATCAACACTGATAACCATTTTTGCCGGATATTCTATAGGCTTGCACTCCCCGTCCTCACAAAAAGATGTACTTCCGCAAAGATAGGGTTTCCATTTGCCTTCAACACATTTAAGAGCAATGTTCGCTCCAGCCTGACATACTTTTTTCCCCTCTTCTGGGCAATCTGAACCTGCAAGTGAACGGACACATACTGACTCTGCATTTAAAAATTCAGGCTTTGGAGAATCAAAATGGAGACAGACATAAGCTGTGCTTCCTTTGCAGTCAGAATCTTTTTCACAGTTTATCAAAAGACATTGCTCTTCCCCTCTGTAACCCAACTCTTCCAAATAATCGGGTCCGCAACCAAACTTGTCAAAAGGATCAAAAGGGAGGCAACTTCCATTTTCAACAAAGCACTCTTCATGAGTTGTGCACTTCTTTTCAAAACACGGTTCAACAACCGGCACAACATCTTCGTCCTCAACCTCATCTTCGTCCTCAACCTCATCTTCGTCCTCAACCTCAAAATCATCGTCCACTTTGTCCTCTAAGTCCACTTCGTCCACTTCTTCTTCATCCTCAACCTCAAAATCATCCTCAACCTCAAAATCATCGTCCACTTTGTCCTCTTCGTCCACTTGGTCCACTTCTCCTTCCTCTTCCTCTTCTTTCGGCAACTGATCTTCTTTGCCGTTTTTATCCTGAGAAGTATCTTCCGGAGTATCCCCGTAAATACTGGAACCTGTTTTTTCCGCACATGAAAAAAGAAGAAAAATTATCACTGACAGCAAAACAAGACTTTTTTTCATATCCCCTCCCTGTGGAAATGACTACTTCTTACCTATTACAAGGCTGCCTCTTGCCGGCACAGTTACATTTCCATTGTTAACTGTCACATTGTTACCATCAAGGTCTTTAAATGTACCGCTCAATCCTGAGCATGTTCCTGTATATGCCGTTCCCGCTCTGTTAATTCCCGCTATAACAACTTCACTTCCATAAGTAAGTTTATATACCCAGGCATCATGTGTCGAAGAGCAGGTTTCTCTTGTTCCATACCTTAAAGCTCTGTACTCTTTTCTAAAATTTCCAAGTTTTTTAATGTGATTTAAAGCGTCCTGCTCATTGGCGGTCAAATTATCGAATTTCATCATTTTTCTTCTGCCACCATCAAGACCGTGTTCCGCCCGACCTGTCATACCTATATCATCTCCCTGATAGAGCATAGGAACATTTATGGGTGCTGTCATTAAATATGTCTGAGCATGTTTGAACCTGTCATAGTTGCCACCGGCTTCTGTTAAAGCCCTGTCCTGATCATGGTTGCCAAAGAAATTACCCATTACAGCGCCGGGATATCCGCCTGCACCTCCCATTGTCGGTTTTTCCGTGAGATAAGAAGTATCGTCATATACTGTCCAACCGGCGAGATCCGACATGCTCCCTTCCCCATGTAAAAGGTGGTGCTTAGCTTTATTATAAAACTCTTCATTTACCTGTCCTTGAACCATATCGGCTCTTGTATGGTATCTTGCCCAACCGCCAAGCGATTCTCCCACCATATAAAAAACTTCCGCTTCATCAGGCAAGTCATGATTTTCAACGGTTGTCTCAATGTTTTTGACAACTGCCGTTTTCAGTTCCCTTACAAAAATATCATCCATGTGCTTTAAAGCATCTGCACGGAAACCGTCGAAATTGAACTCCATTATCATCCACATTGCATGATCTATCAAAGCTTTTCTTGCATCGGGATTATCTTTGAAATTGAAATCGGGCATATATTCGGTAAACCAGCAATCTATCCTATGACTGTCCCAATTATTATGACACGGAACATAATCATAGAACCACTCAGGGTGTTTTTCGTAAATGTTGCCGTCACTATGGACATGGTTTGCAACAAAATCGGGAATTATCCTGATACCTCTTTTGTGAGCTTCCCTTACAAGTTCATGCAGCTCTTCCTTTGTTCCGAAAGCTGTTTCTATCGGTCCTTCGGGGTACCCGTTTTCAGCATTATATCCATAATCATCCAAATACGAATAACCTGAAGCAACAGGGTGATAAGCGTGATAACTTGTAAAGTATCTGTCATCATTGGGGTCAACACCACCGTGACTTGCAGTATGGGGGTTGAGAATGGGCGAACTTATCCACAGAGCATTTACACCCATATCGGTAAAATAGCCTTCCTTTATTTTATTTATTATTCCCCTGAAATCTCCGCCAAGCCATTGTTCGGAAGCAACTTCCACTTCAGGAAGCGGTCCGACATTATTAGAAGGATCACCATCTTTAAATCTGTCTATCATGAGCTGATAAACAAAGGCATCTCTCCATCCGAAATCTGCAAAATCTATTCCATCCCCTATCCATAAAGGTATGAAAAAAGGATCAATGTGGTTTCCGTCTTCATCTATCATTCTGAAAAGATAGCTGTATTTACCGGGAGAAAGATCTGTTTCCTCTATTAAAAATGTTTTTGAAACATTATCATAATGTACAAGGTCTGTCACATCTTCACCGTTAAGGGTTATTATGCTGACAGCAAAATCAAGATCTTTCAAGCCTGAGTAAACAACATCGTAGCTGAAGGAATCGGAATCCCTTGAAAGGTTCTGGATAGAAAAAAGAGGTTCAGAAGTATTTCTTATTACAGCCAACCCTGCTCTGTAATTTGAGGAATTAATGAATTCAGGTGTGTTGTCACAATAACTCCAGCTATCTCCATTATTGGTTGAAAACCTGTAAATATATTCAAATTCGCCCGGCTTATCGGTGGGAAAACCGGCAAAATATTCATGGTTATTGCCACAGGCAAGACAATCGCTGTTAAACCCGGCATCTATCCAGTTAAATCTTCCCGATATTACCGGATATGAGACGGTTCCTGTTCTGGCATATCCAAGCTGTGCTTTTATATTTGACTGTTGCGGATTTCCAGGACCTGTAACACCATCGATCCAGATCTGTCCGTAAACATTTTCTTTTTCGTCACCGACATAAGCTGTAATGCTATCGGGCCATATAACTCCGCACCAACCGGGAACCGAAGTGTCTGCCACACATTCCGTACCTGAAGGTTTAAAACCATGCTCGCAGTTACAAACAGCACTACCTCCAGCTACGGAACATACCCCTTTACCGGAACAGGTGATCCCTGAACATATATCATCGACACACTCTTTTAAAATGTCATCACATATTTTTGAGCCGTCACAGTCACTGTTGAAATAACACCTACCCTCTTTCAGCTCACAATTACCATTGACACATTCTTCCCACTCTTCACACTCTACGCCGCTGCATGGATCTGTTATGCAGGAAAGTCCGCTGGCGACATAACCTTCATCACAGTTACAAACTGCCTTATCATCAACTACTTCACACTCTCCCAGCCCACTGCATGTAACTCCGTCACAGGGATCATCAGGAGTTTCACCTTCATCAACACATGTAGGAACTCCATTTTCAACGATCTCAACATATCCATCTTCGCAGTCACAGTAAATATCGGCTCCACTTTCATAGTCACTTCCATAGCCGCTGCCGTAACCACCTTCTTTGCATTCTCCATATCCGCCACAATCAATTCCTGTGCATGGACCTATGCAGGTATTTGTTTCAAGGTCACATTTTGCTGTCCCTGTACAATCTTTATCGCTGTTGCATCTGCCACTTTGAGGCACACAGTCACCGTTTACACACTGCTCCCATTCTTCACATTCAATTTCCGAGCATGGATCAAAAGCTTCAACACACTCAAGCTGACCTGTAGGAACATATCCTTCATCACAGTTACAAACAGCCCTTCCAGTTGAATCATCACATTCTCCGTGTCCACTGCAATCAACACCGTCACATGGAGATTTCTTGGAACTGCCACAGGCTGAGATCAACAATACACTTAAAATAATTACAAACAACAACAGCTTTTTCATCTTTTCCTCCGCCGGAATTAAAAAAATCAGTCCCGTTATTCTATCAGAATCTTATTTTTTATCAACCAATTTTTGAGAATCGACCATGTTTATAAGCATATAATCCAAAATAAGACATCCGTTATTGCGGGGAATGATGGTGAAGCTGTTTCTGCCGGCTTTTAAAGAAGCTGTGAAGCTAAGAACTGTCAACTTGTCTTTATCTTTTTCAGGTGAAAAGTGAGTCGCTTTTTTTCCATTTACTTTAACATCAAAATTAACTCTGCACTTTGTTTCTATCAAAGCTATTTCCAGTTCGTAAACACCTTCTTTTTTAACACTGTGTTCAAAACCGTAATAGTTTTCATCTCCGCCATCAAAAAGAATTCCGAAAGCAACGGCACTGATCTCAATTTCAGGGTGGGGATGATATGAAAAAAAATCGTTCGGGTAATGAGGCATGACAGGTGATAGATATTGAGGAGAACCTTTTACCGGAATACTTTTGGTGACAAAAACAAATCCATATTTGCCGTCATCTTCAAGAAACGGCAACTTTTCTGCGGTAAATTCATTTCCGTTACGATCGATCTTCCATATTTCTTTATACTCTGAGTCTTTATAAAATTTCTGAAGATTCTTATCAGAAATACCAAGAGAATTAGCAACAAGGTTCCCGAATTTATCGTGCGGCGGATTATGATGTAAACTGAGATTTGAAGCAAATACGAACCCTGTCCTGAAAGGGAGCAGAACTATTGAGTTTTCAATGTTTTTTTCTTCTATGATGTTTCTGATCTTTTGAAGATCTCGTACAGATTCATTTTTATCAAGAGAGTCTGGAACAACAAAAATTAAAAAGGAAAGAAGAACGGCAATAAACAAACCTGTTAAAGCCCCTGCAAAATAGTTGTAAGCCGCTTTATTGCTACCTTTAAGGAATTGATATAATTCTCTGAACCCGCAGGCAGAAGCGATCAGAAAAAGAGCCCCTGATTCAAACAGATACCTTGCCCCCCAGTAACTCCCTTCAATAAAAAAGGTGAAATATGCCGCCAATGTGCAAAGTGGCATGAAGTAATAAAGAAAATATTTTGAAGCGTTTTTGAAAATTGCCGGAAAAATAAAAAGAAGCAGCAATGGATGGGCAGTAATTCTGAAAAGAAAGTTATTCAGCCTCATAAAGGTAATTGCTATTGCAAAAGGAAGGGTTACACCTTCCAGAGGAAGCTGATCTCCAAATCCGATCTGCTCATTACATCCTTTCCCGAATCCCGGACGGTGACAAAACTTTCTTATATTTATAGGGTTGAAATAAAGATCCTGAACAAAAACAAAAGGATTGCCGGAAAAAAACCAGTTGTACCACATTAAAAGAGAACCGGTAAATAAAAACGGTACCGTGAAAAAAATTAACTTTTTAATGTTCCGGTCTTTAAAAATTATAACAACAGCTATTGCAAAGTATGCATAAACTGCATTTTGAGGTCTTATAAAAAGTGCAATCGAAAGGACAAAACCTGCAATTATCATGTTTTTTATACTGCCTTCTTTGTGCAGTACCAGATAAGTTGAGATAAGAACAAGCATAAGTCCGAAATGGTGCGGAAAATATAAAGCTCCGTGCATTAGATGAGTAGTAGAAAAAGCGAAAAAGATCATCGCTATGATTCCCGTCGTCCTATCCTTTAAAGCCATACCGTGTTTGCCGACAAGATAAGTGTTTAT
The DNA here is from genome assembly GCA_007136595.1 of Candidatus Sumerlaeota bacterium. Lineage (GTDB taxonomy): Bacteria > UBP6 > UBA1177 > UBA1177 > UBA1177 > SLGQ01. The sequence goes on from SLGQ01000283.1 coordinate 7,975, forward strand.
CCCCGCAATAAACGGGTTGAACAGAAAACTTATGCCAAATTTCGTAAAAGGTACCATGAAAAAACTGAATCCGGGAAGAAAAACTGAAATAAACCTCCCTTCCTGAAGAAACACGAAGCTCCCTGTGTGGTGTTCATAAAAATGGGGAAGCTCCATATAGAGTCTCCCTGTGCCCAGCAATTTAGATAACCAGACATAGTGGACACCATCTTCCGGTTGAGGGGAAACTATGAAAAACATATTAAGCAACGCACAAATCAGAAACACTGCAACAGGCAAAATATAAAAAACTGTTTTCTCTATCCTGTCAGACACATTAATGCTTTTATTTGACCTTGACAAAGCGGAAAAAAGATTGGCACATAAAATTATTAAAACTGCGGCAACAACATGGAAATATGGAAAAAGAACTGTAAAAACCGTATA
>SLGQ01000189.1 GCA_007136595.1 Candidatus Sumerlaeota bacterium
AAAGTGGGTCGCAATGATCCTTGTCTATGCGGAAGCGGAAAAAAGTATAAAAAATGTTGCGGATTAAAATGATTCTGTTAAAAACATTTATAAACGAAAACTGTTGAAGGTGGGGAGGGAAGATGAGCATGAAAATACCTAAAAGAACTGAGACAATAAAAAGGCATATTGAAAGATTCGAAAAACAGTTGCAGTATAAAAAGCAGAGGTTCGGCTGTTATGATGACGGTGCCGGAACCCGTTACTTTATCGGTCCTTACTATATGCTTGCGGGCGATGTTGAGGGAGCTCTTAAACATTTCAAATGGTTCAGTCGTGTTTTTCCTGATGACATTGGTGAGCCGGGTCAATATCTGTGCTGGACTCTGGTAATTTATAAATCGGGAGATTTGAAAAAAGCTTACATGAAGTTTCTCCAGACTCTTTTTATGAATCCGTTCGTTATTGCAAGAGTTATAGGAATAGATTATAAACTGCCGTATAAGCCGAACTCAAATATTCCGACAAAAGAATGGGCTGAATGGGTTCCTGATGAATTTTATGATGCATGGGATGAAGAAGCAGTCAGTTGGCTCAAAAAATCTTTTTATGATCCAAAAACTCAGGAGATATTTAATTATTATAGTGATATAGAAATAAAACTGGAAACTGAGCCAAGGGGGCAAAAAAGAACAAATATGGTTTACAAACTTTCTGATATGAGGAAAAGTGAAAAAATAGAGCAATTAAACCGGTTGATTGCCGGAAATGACGACAACTTTGAAAACAAAAGCAAAGATATCGAGTCAGAAAAGAAATCTGATCTCCCCGAACCGATAAACATTGATGAATTTAGAAAGAAGAAGAAAAAAGATAGCACAATAAACTAAAGACACATGCAAATAAGGCAGACAGTTGATAAGATCAAACGAACAATGACATTCTGACAGGAGAACACTTATGGCTGAAATTTTTGGGAAGACATGGTGGGGTGGACAATGGCTTGGAGCATTGGATAATATTGACTACAGCAATCGTCTTCCAAGAGGCAGAAGCTATGCCAATACAGGAAAAGTAGCTGCTGTAACATTTAGAGAAAACATGATTACTGCTAAGGTAGAGGGCAGATACAGGAGTGCATATAAGATTTCTATTATCATCCCCCCTTTTTTTGAAGATGATGTGGAAAAACTTATGGCAGAAATTATAGATCGCCCAATGTTGATATCAAAACTGTTTAACAGAGAACTTGATCCTGAAATTCTTACTATCGCTTCGAAAATCGGGTTAAAGGTTTTTCCGCAAAAGTGGACAGATTTGAAAATGCAGTGCAGTTGTCCTGACTGGGCAGTACCCTGCAAACATATTGCTGCTGTAATTTACATGATTTCACGGGAAATAGACAACAATCCTTTCCTTGTTTTCGAGATGCATAATGTTAATCTGATTGAAGAACTTAAAAAACGAGGAATTGATTTAACTAAACAAAAAGACACAGAAATTCCTGAATTTGAAAAGCTTTTTGAGTTAAAAAAAGGAAATAAAAAGAAATCTTTGGACAATGAATCTGCGTACCGGAAAGTCGATCTTTCAAAACTTAATGATATTACAGCGACTCTGATTAGGATTCTTCCTGATTCTCCGCCCTTTTATCCATACGGTAACTTCAGGGATATATACGGAAAACATGTTGCCAGAACCGTTAGAAAGGCTCAGAAACATGCTTCAAAAGATATTCCATTTGCTGCAGAGCCTGCCGGAACACTTCCTAAGCAAAGTAATATTGCAATTATTACAGATAGACGGGGTTCTTTTTTTATCGGGGGTAGCAACCATACTATCAAAGATCCTTTAAATCTCTTAGATGAATTACTGGCAATAAAACCGGAAATGATTCCTGATTACAATCCTTCGGTTGCTGTTTTTCGTACTTTTGCTGAAATAGCACTTCATCTTCTTGCAAAAGGTGCTGTTACACCTTTAATTTGCCAAAGATCCGACAGTTTTTATGCGATAAGGTGGATTCCGGCTATGATAGATTCATCTGTCAGAAGTCTTATCGGAAAGTGTTCTGAATTGCCGACAGAAGGTCTGCTTTTTTTAGAAAAATCATTGACAAAAAAGAAGTCACTAAAACAAATAAATGCAAAACCGACAGATATTATATCATTTTTTCTGACAAGCCTGATTAATGAGATATCTCCTGGTCTAACGGGAGATATTTTTCTCGACATGTTTTTTAAAGGATCTTCGTATAATTTTAAGGGAGTTGGTGAAGAAAATTTTCCGGGAGGAATAAAAGTCTGGCTGGACAGACATTATATCCACAATGAATTTTTTAAACCTGTGATGATAATCAGTGAACTCAAACAGGATAAATTCGGAGTTTCACTGCATGTTGAACAGCCGGGAACAGATATTCCGGCTACTTTTAAAGATATTTTCGAAAAAAAAGAGTTTTCAGATAAAAGATATCAGGTTCTGAAAGCATTTTCACTGATTTCGCCCTTTGTTGAAGGTCTTGACAGACACATTAATTCAAAAGCTGAAATTCCTATTGAATATGATATGGCAAAATTCGGTACATTCATAACTGAAATACTGCCTTTAATAAAACTTATGGATATCAAGGTCATTCTTCCTAAATCCCTGCAACAGATATTCAGACCTAAACCAACAATAAAAGTTAAGAAAAACACCTCAGATGCAGGAATATCTTTTTTCAACATTAATGATATGTTGAATTTTGACTGGCAAGTTGCAATGGGTGGAAACATTATTTCCAAAGAGGAGTTTGATGTTATTTCAAAAAAAGCAAAGGGTCTTGTCAAATTTAAAGGTGCCTTCGTTTATTTAAATGAAAATGATCTTTATAACATTTCACGCCATTTCGAAAAATCAAGACCGCTTAAACCTATGGAAATATTACGAACCGCAATTGTCGGTGAATATGAAGGTGCCCCTGTTCTTCTTTCCGGAGAGGTCAAGCAGGCAATATCTGAAATTATCTCATGGAACAATCAGGTAATTCCCGAAAAAATAACAGCAACGCTTAGACCTTATCAGCATAGAGGTTACTCATGGCTTTACAACAATTCTAAAATAGGATTTGGAAGTATCATCGCAGATGACATGGGTCTTGGAAAAACACTGCAAGTCATCACTTTTTTTCAGAAACTCAAGGATGATAATTTGATTTCAGACAGGCACAGATGTCTTGTTGTGGTTCCGACAGGACTTCTTTTTAACTGGCAAAAAGAAATAGAGAAATTTGCTCCCGACCTTACAGCGGAGATATATCACGGACAATCAAGAGATGTTAAAAACTTTAAAAGTGATATAATACTGACAACTTACGGTGTAATAAGAAGTGATGCGGCAAAACTTGGAAAAAAAGAGTGGCTTGTTACGGTTATAGATGAGGCTCAGCATATAAAGAATCCTAAAACTGCTCAAACTAAAGCTGTAAAAAGCATCCCCTCAAAAACCCGGATAGCGATGAGTGGTACACCCGTTGAAAACAGGTTGCTTGAATTCTGGTCAATTATGGATTTTGTAAATAAAGACTACTTGGGAAATACCACCACCTTTAATGAAATATTTGCATTTCCAATACAACGCAACCATGACGAAGAAGCTGTCCGTAAGTTTAAAAAAGCCACTACTCCCTTTCTGATGAGAAGATTGAAAACAGATAAATCAATTATCAGCGATCTTCCTGAAAAAATTGAGATAAACCAGTATGCTGCACTCACGAAAGAACAGGCTGCTCTTTATCAGAAAACAGTTTCTGAAGCACTTGAAACAATTGAAGGAATTAAAGAAACTGATCAGAAGTCCCTTTTTGTCAGACAAGGTCTTATTCTTCAGATGATTCTTGCCTTGAAACAAATATGCAACCATCCTGCCCAGTTTCTGAAAACAGGCAGGAAAGAGGCTTCGCTTTCCGGAAAAGCGGAACTCCTGAATGAAATACTTGAGATTATTACAGAAAGTCACGAAAAAGCACTTGTATTTACCCAGTTTAGAGAGATGGGTGAAATACTGGCACATATTATTGAAGAAAAATTCGGTGAGAAACCACTCTTTTATCATGGAGGATGCTCCATTAAACAGAGGCAGGAAATGGTAGATCGGTTTCAGAATAACAGAGGTGACAGATTGTTTGTTCTGTCTCTCAAAGCAGCAGGAACGGGACTGAATCTCACTGCGGCAAATCATGTGATTCACTATGATTTATGGTGGAATCCCGCAGTCGAAGCACAGGCAACCGACAGAGCATACCGCATAGGGCAGCAAAAGAATGTTGAAGTACACCGTTTTATCACCAGGAATACTTTTGAAGAAAAAATAGATAGCATGATTCAAAGCAAGAAACATCTTGCAGAAATGACAGTCGCTACAGGTGAAAACTGGATAGGATCATTAAGCAACCGGGATCTGAATGAGATATTCAGACTGTAATGCAACATATTTCTCACAATAAATTGCCAATCATCAGGGATTGTTTTTATTTACAATTGAATTGAGGTCGGGTATATTGAGGGACTTGTGTTGAAGGAGAGGAGTTTTTATGGTTGGAAAACTTATTACAAATGATCAGAATGTATTGATAGAAAGAATGCGAAATGTTATTCCGAACTGTGAAAACATATATGCTCTTGTGGGTTACTTTTATTTCAGCGGGTTTTCTGAACTATCTGAAGATATAAAAAACAAAAAAATGAAGATTCTTGTCGGAATGGATATTGACACCCTTGTTTCAGGAAAACTTAAAGAAATTTCTTTGATAAATAAGATTGAAGAAGAAAAGAGTGATATTGAAATAAGAAAAGAATATTATGAAAAACTCACCGGTTTGATAAATGAAACTGATAGTTTTGACAGCACAAAACAGGAAAAAAATTTAAAGCTGTTCATTGAAAAAATAAAAGACGGCACTCTTGAAATAAGAAAAACAAGAGAACCGAACCATGCTAAAATGTATATTTTTGAAAATGACCATAATCACAATGAAAATGGCGATTATCTCGGAATAGTTGTTACAGGCTCAAGCAATTTTTCTTACAGCGGTCTTGCTGGAAGAAATGAGATAAATGTAATGTTCAGGGATAACAGGGATTTTGAAGAAGCTAAAACACTTTTTGAGAAACTCTGGAACAACTCAGTTGAGGTTGTAAGTGAATATAACAAAGACGATTTTTTTACAGAAGTCGAGAAAAGAATATGGACCGAGAAAATTCCCGATCCCGTACTGCTTTTTATCAGGGCTCTTTCTGAGTATTTTTCTGTTAAAAATGACCAGTCTGTTAAACTTCCTTATGAGATAAACAAAAAGTTTTCCAACTTTAAATATCAAGCGGATGCAATACAAAAATCAATTGCTATCATAGAAAGACATAATGGCGTTATTATTGCAGATGTTGTCGGTCTTGGAAAATCAGTAATTGCTTCAGCTGTTGCACATAATTTAAAATTGCCGGCAATTATAATTTCACCACCGCACCTTACTGACCAATGGGAAGAATACAGGATGCAGTTCAATTATAATGCAAGGGTTTTCAGTAGTGGTAAAATTGAAGAAGCTTTGAAAAGTCACTGTTTTGATGAAGAATATCTGATAATTATAGATGAAGCTGCAAGATACAGAAATCCCGAAACAAAAGATTATGCCCTTTTGCATAAACTTTGTCAGGGGAATAAGGTTATTCTTATCACCGCAACACCTTTTAACAATAAACCTGAAGATATTTTTTCTCTAATTCAACTATTTCAGATTCCTGCAAAATCAACAATCAGAACTGTTCAGAATCTTTCAGGGGCATTCCGGGAACTTATAAAAGAGTACTCCATGCTACAAAAACTTAACAGAAGTGGAAATATTCAAACATCTGAACTGAAAGAGGAAATAAGAAAGATTTCAATGAGAATAAGGGACATAATATTTCCTGTAGTTATTAGAAGGACCCGAATAGATCTGGATATTATTGAAGAGTACAAAAATGACTTGCAAAAACAGGGTATTCATTTCCCAATTGTTAACGAACCCGCTCTTGAAACTTATGAACTTGGTAAACTTGCACCGCTTTATGAGTCAACAACCGAAAAGATATATCCTAAAAATGAAGAAAAAACAGATAATAAGGACTGTTTTAAAGGGGCAAGATACCGTCCTTTATCCTATTTAAAGCCTGAATTTCTTGAAAGAAAGAAAAAGGAAATGAGTCCATCGGAATATAGAAATCTTGAATATTTAATTGAAGGGCAGAAACATATTGCCGGATTTATGAGAACACTTCTTGTCAGAAGGTTTGAAAGTTCTATCGAGTCTTTCAGAAAATCTGTTGATTCAATTCTTGGAGCATCGGAGTTAATAAAAGGCTGGTTTGAAAAAGGGAAAATTCCTGTCAGAAAAAAAGGCAATGTTATAGATGTTGATACTTTTTTAAACCTTAATGGTGAAGAACTTGAAATGTTTTCTTCTGAAGTAGATGAAATAATAGAGGGGCTTAAAGAAAAAGGGTATGATTTTTTTCTAAGCGAAGATTTAACGGATGATTTCATTGATGATCTTGAAAAAGATATAATTCTGCTGAAAAATATAAAAAAAGATTGGGGAAAAGTAAATGCTGACCCTAAGCTGGAAGCTTTTTCTAACATTTTAAAGGAACATATAAGAAAAGAACCTGATAGAAAAATCATTGTTTTTTCTGAGTTTGCCGATACCGTGAATTATCTTTATGACAAACTGCAATACGGAATGAAAACCATAAAATATACATCAAAGGATGCAACCAAAGAAAACAAGAAAAAGGTTGAGCTTAATTTTGATGCCGGCATTGATGAGTCAGAACAGCTTAATGATTACGATATTCTGCTTGCTACTGATGCAATTTCAGAAGGATACAACCTTCATAGAGCCGGAACAATATTCAATTATGATATACCATATAATCCTACAAGGGTTATACAAAGAATTGGAAGAATCAACAGAATTAACAGGAAAATGTTTGAAACGCTTAATATTTACAATTATTTTCCTACAGCTAAAGGAGAAAAGGAAACCGGAATAAAAACAATATCAACATTTAAAATGGCAATGATTCATCAACTTATCGGAGAAGATGCAAAAGTTCTGACAAAAGAGGAGGAAGTTAACAAGTTTTATGCTGAAAAGCTAAAAGAAGAGAAAAAAGCTCAGGAAGAAGAATCATGGGATGCAAAATATAGAAATACGCTCTATTTTATTCAGAAAACCAACCGTGCTTTATTTGATGCCGCATTGTCTCTCCCTTTCAGAAGTAGAGTTAAGAGGACAAAGAAAGTTGAAAAATCCGGTGTTTTGGTCTTTGGAAGAAAAGGTGAAGAGTGTTCATTTAAGTTTTCAAATTCAGATGGAGAAATTGAAGATATAACGATAGAAACAGCTTTTAAACTAATGGATGCAGATTTCTCTGAGAAAGGAAACAAAGTTTCAGAAGTTTTTGATTCGCTTTATCAGAACACCAAAAAACATCTTTTTACACATTCTTCAAGTGCAAAAGGAGATAAAAAACAAACAGAAACAACTGTTGCAATAAAGTCGTTTATAAATACTAATCCTGAAAAAAGGGAGTACCTTTCAGAACTTCTTTATTCTGTGGCAAATCTTAAAGCGATACCGGAAATGTATATGAAAATGATAAGGAACATTGATTCTGAAAATGAATCAGAGGAAATAAAAGAACTTGAAAGAGAAATGCCGATGGAATACCTGATGAAGATAAGAAAAAGAGCCAGAGAAATTGATGGTGGAAAAGAAAGTATTATCCTTGCAGAGGAGCTTATATAATGGTTGATCTAAAATTCTTAAGAAATCTGATTATGAATAATGATGAGGATGAACTTATTGAATTTAAAAAAGCTGGAAACCAATATGATTTTGACAAGATCGGTAAATATTTCAGTGCATTATCTAACGAGGCGAACTTGTCAGAAAAAAAATGTGCCTGGTTGATTTTTGGGATTGAAGATATAACCAAGAAGATATTAGGAACTACTTACAGAAATAATAAGAAATCTTTAAACAATTTAAAGCCGGAAATAGCTGATGGCACAACAAACAGAATCACATTCACTGAAATTTTTGATGTCGAAATTGAGGGAAAGAGAGTTTTGTTTTTTCAGATACCCCCTTCTCCCAAGGGTATTCCGATTGCTTGGAAGGGTCATTATTATGGGAGAGATGGCGAATCTATTAATTCCCTCAATATTGAAGAAATTGAAAGAATCAGAAAGCAGAATACATATGAAGACTGGAGTGTAGGAACATGTGAAGATGCAACGGTTGCAGATCTTTCCGAAGAAGCAGTTTCTTTGGCGATTAAAGCTTACGGCGA
>SLGQ01000311.1 GCA_007136595.1 Candidatus Sumerlaeota bacterium
CTTTTTTACACAGGGGGGGCTTCTTCCTGGGAGACATTTTTTTCAAATGCAGCCAAACACGATGAAGGAATATATAGAAACCATCTTTCTTACCGCAATCTTTTCATTTATGAAACTAACAAAAACGCTGATGATTATCGAAACACAGGACCTTACTTTCATGAGAGATGGCGTTTTGATAAATCGGCAAGAGTTCAAAGACTGAAGCCGGTTTTCAACCTTTCTATTCTTTTGTTGCTTGGATTTATTTTCTTTATAATGAGAAAAGAAGAGCCGGAGTATGGGCTTTATATCGGATCGTTTTTTCCGTTTCTTTTTTTCTATCCTGCAAATTACTATGCGATGTATCTCCTGCCCCTTGTATTTTTCTGTCATCGTGATGTGAGACTGATGCTCGCACTGTTTATATTTTCTTTTGTAGGGTTTTCATTGAATGTGATAGGACCTTTTGATGTTTATAATATAGCAATGAGCGCAGTTATAATTTTTCTTTTGATCTATTTTCTTGTCTGGCAGTATGAAAACAGGTATAAGTTAAAAACATGAACAAATTAAGCTGTATAAATAAATCTTTTTTTGCCGTGTTAATGCTCGGCTTTGTTTTTCTTTTATGGATAGTTCCTTTTTCTGATATTGATGCAGTTACCATACATGGCATTCTTTCGGGAACAGAAAACTTTCCCCCTGTTTTAGAAGGAGTTCTCAATAATTTATTGTCTGTGACTGATTATAACCCGTTTTTTACCATGTTTGTTTTCATCTTTTTTTCGCTTGCAAACATTACCCTTGTCTATTTTACAGCCAGGCGTCTTTTTTCGGAATGTATGGCTATACAGATATCCACAGTTTATTTGATCTTTCCCCTTATAGCTGTTAACAGCACGATTGTTCAACCATTTGTTTTCATACATTTTACAGTTGTTCTGCAAATGTTTTTAATTGTAAAAGGAAAGGATGATCCTGTTGTTTTTTTTCCTATTGCCGCTTTAGCCGGATTTGCCGGGATTCTTCTCAGTTTTGAAGTGGCGGTATTCAGTTTCATTTTGTTCATATCCCCGCTTCTTTTTAAAAATTCGGTGAAAATGAAAGATATGTCATTGTTTTTTTTGCTGCCACTTTCTTTTGCACTTTTAATTTATTACTCGTTTATGGGAATTTCTTTTGCATTGCCGCAGAAGTCGGATTATTTGTTTTACGGCTATAACTTTTTATTTAAAAATAATGCTTACAACGCTGATATGACCGCTTATATCATTATTCCTGCCACCATTGGCGTTGCTACAGCTTTTGTAAGAAAAAATAAATTGGCATTAAAAGTTGCCGCTCTTTTTTCGGCAGGGCTCTTAACCTTATCTTTCACGCTGCCTTTTATCAGCAGATCTTATTACCGTCCAGATATAACACACCTTCATATTCTTGTATTTCCTTTGATCTTTTTAAGTATCAATGCAGTGCATGAGTTGTGGACATTCAGGATAGTTTTTTTGAAAACTTTATCATGTTTCATTGCTTTTATGCTTGTTCTTAATTCATCCATAAACAGTAGGGAACTCCGGTATCCTCAAAAATCGGGGATTTCTGAAGCGATAAGAAAAAGAATGGCTCTGCCGGGAAACATCATTGATCTGTCGGCTTCATGTTTCAGAGGAGGAAGAGGTTTAAGGCTCATTGATCAGTATCTTTATGCATATCCGGAAACGAAAGCTTTAAATAACGACCATGTTTTTTTAGGGACAGGTAAACCTGGAGGTTCTGCTTCTCTTTATTTGACAGCACCCTCGGAATTTTTGACCGATTTAGTAATTTCTTTTACCGCAGCTCCCGATTTCGGTGTAATTCAAATATCGTTGAACAACAATGTTGTTCTTGATCATTATGATCTTTACTCTGAAGAGGTTAGTACATCTGTCGTTACGATAGAAGATCTTTCAATTATTAAAGGTGTAAATAAATTTACTTTTAAAATAACAGACAAGAACGAATCAAGTAAAGGGTATAACGCCGGGATTGATTCTTTGAAATTCAGAAATAAATGACAATTTCCGGAATGATATGAAAAAAGCTTCAAGTTACAGGAAAAAAAATGAAAAAAGAAACATTGTTCCCGTTATTGCTGTTGTGATAGCGGTAGTTTTTTTTCTTCTTTTTTACAGTGACATTAAAAATGGAGGTGCGATTCCTTTTGATCCTGCTCAATATGGTGGTAATTTAAAAGAAATAACTGTCGGTATTCCAAGCAGCCACACATCCGATTTCTCAGAAGTAAGGGATGTTTTCAGTGTTGATGAAACCAGACACGCTGTACAAGCTTGGTGGGAACCTTCAAAAAATGAATATGAAGCCGATTTTATCTGGTTTGATCCTGATGGGAATGAAGTTTACAGGACAACAATGAATATGCAGCCTGAATGGAGAAGAACATTTGTCCATTATCGTGGCAGTGCGCCGCTTGCTGCCGGTAAGTGGACTGTAGCTGTTGCTGCAAAAGGAAAGTATTTGGGTGGTTTGAAATTCAATATAGTGCGTGACAGATCTGAAATCCCGGTCGTTGAGCAGCTTTCTCTTTATGATAATGAAAAAATTTCTTTAGATGAAGCTCATTTTCTTCTCGAAAAGATAAAATGTCTTGTTGATGGAAAATGCGAAAAAGAGAACCTTTTTTATGATGTTACGGAAGATCTTGCAGCAAGAAAGATAAGCCTTGCTGTTTTTGTTTTCAGAAACGGGAAAGTGGAGCAAAGTGCTGTTTCATCTGCCGGCACTTTAATTGAATCTCTTGGAAAGGTCATAGACAATTTAGAGGTGAAAAGTAATGGCAACTCATCGGTTGAGCTCACCATAATTCACTCAGGAATGGAGATTGATCCAGTAGAAAGAATAGTCTCTTCATTTATGAACGAAAACAGGGGCTTTTCTTTTTCAGTGGGGGACAGACAGGCAACTTTGCTGCCTATGGACATTGCAAGGCGGAACATAAATGAACCGATCAGTATCCTTCGTCAACTATCTGTTGATGCCGGTATGGGCGAAGAAGGTTGGAGATTGAAAAATGGAACGCTTACTACATTTATGACACAGGATTTTGTTCTCACCTCAAAAGGAGAAAAGAGTCGGAAGTATTCGTTTTCAAGGGCTATAGTGCCGGTTGAAAAAGTTTCCAGAGACGATCTTGTAAACGCTGTTGACCTTGCTGTAAAATGGTGTATGAAAAACCAGCTTGAAGATGGAAGGTATATGTACACATATTTCCCTGATAAAGATGAAGAACCCGATGATGACTGGGCTCTTAGAAACCTGAATGCAGTTTTTGTTCTTGCTGAGATCGCAAAAGACAGGAATGATCCTGAAATGATTAAAAGTGTAAGAAAAGCCATCGATGTTTTCAGAAGTTCACTTGTAGAAAAAGAAGGGATAAAATATGTTGACTGGAAAAAACATATTCCGGTTTCAAGTATTGCCGGAACAGCTTTTCTGCTTGCATCAATGACAGAACTTTATGATCCCTCCTATAAGAATGATATGAGGATGATGGCTGATGCTGTTATATCGCTTCAGGAAGAAAGCGGTAGGTTCAGAACCGATTTTTACAGACCGCTTAGAGAAATAGATCAAATGTATTATCCAGGGGAATCTCTTCTGGCTCTTATGCGGTATTATAACCTTACAAAATATGAACCCGCACTTGATGCTGTGAAAAAAGCTTTCCCATATTACCGTAATTTCTGGAGGCAAAGAAAAAATAGAGATGGTCCGTTCGTTCCGTGGCAGGTCAGGGCTTACCATGAAGCTTGGAAAGTGACAAAAAAACAGGAGTATGCAAACTTTGTTTTTGATTTGACTGACTGGTTGATCAAAAGATATCCGCCACTTGGAAGAGAAGCGGGACATGGGATAGCTGGTGTCTTTAAAACTCAGTTTATGTCCACAGCTGTTTATTCAGAGGGGATGGCACATGCTTTTGATCTTGCTCTTGAGCTGGAGGACAGGGAAAGAATTGAAACTTATGGCAGAGTTTTAAAAGGCAACTTGGGTTATCTGCTGGGACTTCAGTTTAAGAAAGAGGATTCTTACTGGATGAAAAGGGGAGATAAAGCAGTTGGCGGAATAGCATTAAGACCTGATAACAACGAAGTTACACTTGCCGCAACATATCATGCTGTATCAGCTTTTCACTATGTATCTCAACTTTTAAATGATGAGCAATGGAATAACATAAAATGGTAAAGAGGTTGAAATGAGACTGTTCAGTATTGAGGAGCTTAACAGAAGGATCGAAAGGTTCAGAAGTTTTCTGACGGGACTTGAAATCGATTGTGCCGTTCTGACATCCAATCAGGATCTGTTTTATTTTACAGGGTCTGTTCAAAAAGGTGTTCTGATAATTCAGACTGAAGGAGAAACCGTATATTTCGTGAGAAAGAATTTTGACCGGGCATGTAATGAATCACCCCTGAGAATTGAGCCGTGGGACAATGATTCCATAAAAAGAATGATAAAGGGTCGCTGGTCTATGGCTATGGATATTACCACGGTTTCAGAGTATCTTTTCTACAGGTCAAAGTTTTCTCCGGATGTTGATGCAAAAGACTGCTCGAATGCTCTTTCTCTTACAAAAACAGTTAAAAGTGAAGAAGAAATGGATCTGATAAAACGGGCAGGGTGTATTAACATCTCGATAATGGAGCAGGCAAAAAAGATATATCATCCCGGTATTACCGACATAGAAATTCAGGCTGAAATTGAAAGCCATGCCAAAAAGAAGCTTTCTCACCAGGGACTTTTCTGGATAAGAGGTTCAAACATGGAAGGTTCCATGGGGCTTGTAGTTACAGGAAAAGATTCGCTTGCCCCTACTTACACTGACTTTCCAATAGGCGGGGTGGGTCTTTCTCCGGCTGTTGCACAAGGTGCAAGCGGTGTAAGGGTCGAAAAAAGTTTTGTAATTGATTTTATAGGTTCCAGCTACGGTTATTGTGCTGACAGCACCCGTACTTTCTTTGTTGAAGCACCCGATAAAAAAATAACAGAAATTTACCTGGAATTGAACGATCTGCTTGATAAGACAGTTGAAAAGATAGTTCCGGGTGTAACTGGAGAAGAAATTTATAATTTTGTATTGAGCGAAGTTGATAAGTACTCATGGAAAGATTATTTCATGGGGTATCACCAGAAAGTAAAGTTCATAGGTCACGGTATTGGAATGGAAGTAAACCAGCTTCCTGTGATCGCTCCCCGTCAGAACCTTCATTTTGAAAATGGAATGGTCTTTGCTGTAGAACCTAAGATATTTCTCCCTGATTTCGGTGTTATCGGAGTTGAAAACACATACATTTTAGATGGCAGACTTAACTCCGTTACCGGTGACTGCCGTAACATCGAAGATTGGATAATAGTTCAGTAATGGATTTTTTTTCAAGCAGACACAGTTCAGTAAAAATTGCATATTCAAAATATCCGGCGGAAAATCCCCGTTACAATATGTTGTTTCTTACCGGAAGAGCAGAATTTTTTAAGAAATACGAGTTTCTTTTTGAGATTTTAAATAATTTCGGGGGATCTGTCTATGCAATGGATCACAGAGGTCAGGGGGCAAGTGGGAGAATGCTTGGTGACCCTCGAAAAGGGTATGTTGAAAAATTCAGCTACTACGTTGATGATGCAGAGGATTTTGTTCATAATATAATTCAAAAAGATGCTCCTGGAAAACCTTTGCTTTCCCTTTCCCACTCCATGGGTGGAGCAGTTTCTCTTTTGCTTGCCGACAGACATCGTAAAATGTTTGAAAGAATGGTTTTTTCCAGTCCCATGTGGGGAATAAATCTTGGATTTTTAAGTCAAAACCTGGCTTATATCATCTCAAGGGTCACAGTGCTTTCCGGCAAAGGGGAAGATTTTCTCCCCGGAAAAGGGGAATACCGACCCGAGTATCGATTTGAAAACAACAGGCTCACTCAAAGTTTCAGTAATTACAGAAAACAGATAGAATTCCTGAAAGAAAATCCTTCTTTTTTCATAGGGGGACCCACCTATTTGTGGTTGCATGAAAGCTTAAAAGCGATCCGTTACATTATTAATTCCGACATTGATATTGGATGCCCGTCTGTTCTTCTTCAGGCTGGAAAAGATAGTGTAGTTGACAATAAGTGTCAGGATAAGGTTCTTGAAAAACTGAGAAATTGTTCCAAATTTGTGGTTGAGGGTTCTCTCCATGAAATTTTGTATGAAGATGACAAATATTTTCAACCTGCCTTGAAAAGAATAGAAGAGTTTTTTTGTTTGGAAAACACAACTTGATTATTCTGATACTTTTGATAATATAGCTCGTTAAACGGTTTAGAGGTGATCGATGAAAAAAGGTTTATGTTTTTTACTCATTTTTACTTTGTTTTTTGTACTTTTCGGATCATGTGCCACATTGCAGCCGGAAGAGGAAGCACTTATAGAATGGAGTTTTGTCGAAAATCAGTTTGCCCTTTTTGAAAAAGAGGGGAACCATGAAGCTTCTGAAAAGTTTGCCAGAGAGATGATGCTTGAAAAATGGGCTGACTGGCAAACGGAAACACTTTACTACAGGCTGGCAAGATCTCTTTACAGACAAGAAAAATATAGAGAATCACTTAACTTGTTCCGGAGACTTAAAGATACTAAGCAATTCAGACCGAGGGTGCAACTTAATGCAGGTGAAATCTCTCTTATAATGAAAAGATACGACGAAGCACTTGACTGGGTTCTGCCGGTCTATTTGGAGTTGAGAGAAGACTGGAAGCCGGGTGCTTCAAGAATAATTTTTCTTTCCTATCTTTATTCAAGAAGGATAGACAATGCGGCAGTTTGGTATTCAAAACTTGATGAAACAAAAAGAGCTGCAGTAAAAGAAGAGCTTGAAGAATGGATGGCAAAAAGCGACAAAAACAGACTTGATTTTGAAAATGCCCTTAATCAGGCTTCTGAAATTTCCGTTGAAGAGTGGTCCCATGAGCTTCTTGAAAAAGCAAAAGAGGAGCTGAAGTTGATCGAAGAAATTGAAGAAATGGAAATTGATGAAGAAATACCTGTTTCTGAAATCACAGTTGATGAAAGTTATATTCCCGATCCCGATCAACTTTGTCTGATGCTTTCGGGGGATGAAAAGTGGATTAAATTCAATGAAGTTATAAAGTCATTTGTGAAGTGGTATTTCAATGACTACAGATCGACAGGGATAAATGTTAACACAATGGTCTATTCCGACAGCGAAGAAGTTGCAAAATCTTTTAAAAAAGCAAGGGAGTTGAAATGTTTTGCTGTTGCGGGCCCATTCTTTTCTCATGAGTTTACTGTTGACTTCATTGAAGCTTCAATAGAAACATCTATACCGGTCGTCTCTTTCAACCCTTTTATTACAAATAGAAGGGGATATCTTTTCAATGTAATGAGAACCAAAGATATTGAGTCGGAAGAAATTTTAAGGCATGTAATAAATGAACTTGGAATAACGAGGATCGGTCTTGTTTATGTTGCAGGCAGGGATGGGAGGATACTTCGTGATGTTTACTGGAGAACAGTTGAAAAACTTGGTGGTGAAGTGACAGAGATCATGGAACTTGGTCCAGGGAAGAATTCTTACATGGATGAGGTGGAAAAAGTTGTTTCAATGCCTGAAAACTTTGAGGAGGCGGTAAAAGCATTCAGGGCAAGGAACAGAGAGCGGTTCAACAACGAGACACTGCTTGGAAGGGCGGTCAGCCGTTTTCAAAGAACAGCCCCGGGGCAATGTGAGTTTGATGCACTTGTGCTTTTGACTCCACCGAACTATCTGCCGATGATAATTCCCTCTTTCCCGTACAAAAATGTTGAGTTTGCGTACTATCAGAATTATTTGAACAGAAATGTGAGATTGAAACAGCAGTCTCTTGACAAAGAGGGTCACGGATGGAAGCTTCAGCAGATACTCCTTCTTCCTCCGTCTGAAATAATATCAAATGATAGAATTATTAACCAGCTTGGAAATTATGTTGACGGTATGATGGTGCATGCTCCGGTAAATGATCTTTCTGAAAGCAATGAACTTTTTACAAATATGGATGCGAGTTTCAAAAAATCAAAAGAAAGGAATATGTATGCTGTTGAACATTTTATTGCAGAAACATCCAATATTATCTATCAGGCAAGGCAGAAAGCGATAGATGAAAATATACCCAATATAATCAATGTTCTTAGAGATTACAGTTTTGATTCTCTTTTAACCGGAAAAGAGGTTTCTTTTGATGACAAAAACAGGCTCGTAGGTGATTCTTTTGTTTTGATAGGGAGAGTAAAAGAACCTTTTATGACCC